>CANGXE010000140.1 GCA_947457525.1 Bacteroidota bacterium
ACTTTTTAAAGAAGGTAAGTTGGTGCACTTTGTAGAACGCCATCAGATTGAAGGAAATAATGCGGAGACCATCTCTAATCACCTCAAAAAGGTGTTTGACCATTTTTGCTAAAGCTTATTGAATATTTAATTGTTGTGGATAGTCTTTTTCGGGCTATCCACTATTAATTTATATTCGCACCTCAATAATTAAAAAATCACCTCATGTCAAGATTTCATCAAGTAAAAGTGTTGGAAGTAGTTCAAGAAACTAGCGATGCTGTATCGGTTTCGTTTGAAGTACCTGAAGAGTTGAAGAGTAACTTCAATTTTCTTCCCGGTCAATATACTACACTTCGCTTAAACATCAATGGAGAACAAGTTAATCGCTCTTACTCTTTTTGTAGTTCACCATTTATGAACGAACCGTTAACTATCGCGGTAAAGCGGGTAGAAAACGGCAAAGGCTCTAACTTCGTTAACAATCATTTTAAACCCGGTACCGAAGTAGAGTTGATGGAGCCGATGGGAAATTTTCACACCGACTTGAATGAAAATAATGCGAAACATTATGTTTTGTTTGGTGGCGGTTCAGGCATCACACCGGTGTTGTCTATTTTTAAGTCCGTATTGGTAAAAGAACCTAAGAGTAAAGTGACGTTGTTTTACGGCAATCGCAATGAGAATAGCATAATTTTCAAGCAGCGTTTAGCTGAATTAGTTACGCAATTCGGCAATCGCCTAAAGTTGGTGTACATTTTTGATGCACCTTTGGCTCCGGCCACTTACTCCGGTTATGTAGTGAAAGACATGGCGTTGAAATTACTACGCGAAAACACTGATATGAATTTTCAATCGGCTGAGTTTTTTATCTGCGGCCCAACGCCAATGATGAAAGAAGTAGAGAGCGCATTGAACTTATTGGACATTCCTAAATCTAGAATTCATATAGAGTATTTTACTGCAAAAGCGGAAGAAGATAGAGTGGCTGCGGATGTAGGAACAGTTGCATCAACTGAAGCGCCATTCACCGGAAAAACAAAAGTCACTATCATCTTTGATGGCAACACGCGCGAATTTGAAGTAAGTGAAAAAGAAACTATTCTAGAAGCAGCTCTAGATGCCGGTTACGATCCTCCTTACTCTTGCATGGTGGCAGCTTGTTGCACTTGTCGTGCCAAGTTGATTTCCGGAAAAGTAGAAATGGATGACCGAGAGAGTTTGACCGATGGCGAAATCGCCAAAGGTTATGTCTTGACTTGTCAAGCTCATCCGAAAAGTAATGGTATTATACTTAATTATGATATGTAATCAAACTGCTAATTTAATGAAAAGCGCTTTCTTTGAAGGCGCTTTTTTATTTATGCATGACATGAAAACAGTAAATCAACTTATTGATTTTTTTGTTTATTCAAACACGGTTATTGGTTTAGCGGCTGTGGGCTTGGTGTTTACCTTAGCGCAGGTGAGTGGAAGCATCCAAGTAGATAATTTGTTATTGCTATTTGTTTTCTCCTTAATTGTTTGTTTATATGGTTGGTTGAAGTACAAAGAAAGTAGAGATGGAAGCATGCCAAGTACCACTCACCGACAATGGTATTTAGCAAATTATCCATTGGCTGTGCTTTGGATGTCGATAAATGCAATTTTAGTGCTCGTTTTGTCTTATCAAGTACCTAAAACACATCAATTTGCCATTGGTGCATTAGCTTTCTTCTCCGTTCTTTATGTGGTTGACTTCAAATATTCTATCCGAAGATTAGCCTTGGTTAAGCCATTTTATGTTGCCTTGATTTGGTCTTTGTTAGTGATATTGATGACACATGATGTATGGGTTCAGTTCAGTGCTGATTTAGTGTATCTAGCAGTGTTGCTTTTTCTCCTTCTATCTGTTTTACTGTTACTTTTTGAAATCAAAGATCAAGAGACGGACAAGGCACATCAGCTAACCACTTGGCCTATTCGATTCGGTGTAAATCGAACAAAATATTTAGCATGTTTCTTAGCTTTCGTTTTGATTTTAACAGCTCTATATGGTTATTTAACTTTCGAACGATTGCTGCCGCTCAATATAGCGGTAGTAGTTCAGTCTTTAGTATTGTTTTCGCTCATTAAGTTAACTACAGCAGAAAGTAATGATCGCTGGTATTTTTTTGTGTTGGATGGCTCCTTGCTGTTGCTGCCTTTGTTTTATTTCTTACACCAATTGCAGTTATAATCTAGTCTAATAGAATGTCTGTATAATGCCGATACAATAGCTGTTTAGTGCAAACTTGTTTGGACTATTACAGATATGTAATCGGTATTAATCGCCTAAACCTTTTACTTTCGCGTTGTGATGAAGAAAGTTGGATTTTCCTTACTAGTTATTGTAGGAATGTTGTTTTTGCTGGAAGGCTTTAGCAGGTTGCTGCTAAGTAAGTTATATAACCGCGATTTTGACTCATTATTGATTATTGAAAATAAGTATGGCACTTCTTCCGGCTTAAAGCCGAGTGCAAAAGGCAAAGTTTGGGGACAACAATTTACTACAGACAAGTTTGGTGGACGTGCATCGGGCGTGCCATTAAATTCGAATAAGAAAAAGTGGTTGTTCATTGGCGACTCAGTCACGGAGGGCGTAGGCGTTGATGACGAATCAACTTTCGCATCGCGTCATGCCAGAGATTTTTTGAATTATGATGTATTGAATATTTCTTTAATTGGTTATTCGGTGACGGATTACTACAATGTGTTAAATCATTGGTTGGAAAATGATACAAGTGTTGAATTAGTCACCCTCTTTTTTTGCTTAAATGATGTTTATGGACCTGTTAAGTCTACTGATTTGCCGGCTATCGGCAGGCAAGATATGACAGGAAAAGTAAGTAGTTTTTTGCAAAAGAATTATAACACCTACAAGCTGTTGAAGTTATTGGTTTTTCGGTTTAACGACCGCTATTATCAGTATGATTTTCAGTTTTATCAGCCCGAGCATCTGTATTTTTTAAATAGCGTAAATGCACTTAAAGTGTGTCAAGAATTGTGTAATCAACGCGGAGTTTTTTTTCAAGTAGTGATGATGCCTTATCAATCGCAACTACGCAGCGAAAATCCCAATGTCCTTCAACCTCAAAAGTTATTGGGAGCCTATTTTTTGACTAATGGAATTGAATTTTCTGATGCTTATGATTATTTAAAAAAAAGAACAAATGTTAATGAGCTTTATCTTTTTGGCGATGAAATACATTTTTCTGAAAAAGGCCATGCGGCTATGGCCGGATTTTTGTCGGAATGATTTGAAAACCGCTGCTATATTTGCTTTACAACTACAATGACTATGAACCAAGATATAAGAAACAATTGGACGATGGATGAAGTGCGAGAAATTTACCACGCACCGGTTTTAGAATTGATGTACAAAGCGGCTACACTTCAACATAAGTATCAAGCCATTGGCGAGGTGCAAGTTTGCACCTTGTTGTCTGTAAAAACAGGTGGATGTAGCGAAGATTGCGCTTATTGTCCGCAAGCTGCTCGCTACAACACCGGAGTAGATGCACACAAGCTGATGAATTATGACGAAGTATTAGACAAAGCTATTGATGCAAAAAATGCTGGCTCTACTCGTTTCTGCATGGGCGCTGCTTGGCGCAATGTTCGCGATAATTCAGACTTTGATAAAGTGATTGACATGGTGAAAGGCGTCAATACTCTCGGGTTGGAAGTTTGTTGTACACTTGGTATGCTCACTGAAGACCAAGCTACCCGCTTAAAGGAAGCCGGTTTGTATGCTTACAATCACAACTTAGATACATCCGATGAGCACTATGGTGACATCATTTCTACACGCACTTACAAAGACCGTTTAGATACCTTATATAATGTAGAGAAAGCTGGCATCAGTGTTTGTTGTGGAGGCATTATTGGTATGGGCGAAACGGATGAAGACCGCATGAAGTTGCTACACACCTTAGCTACACGCGATAAACATCCGGAGAGTGTGCCCGTGAATGCATTAGTGAGCGTGGAAGGTACTCCACTCGAAGGTCGTGAACGCGTGAACGTGTGGGAAATGGTACGCATGATTGCTACCGCTCGTATTTTGATGCCGAAAGCTATGGTACGACTCAGTGCCGGTCGCAATGAAATGACCGTTGAGCAACAAGCACTTTGTTTTATGGCCGGAGCGAATTCTATTTTTGCCGGTGATAAATTGTTGACCACACCTAATCCGGCCTTTGCTTCAGATAAAGAAATGTTCAGTCTTTTAGGGTTGGTGCCGCGCGAATCGTTCAAAACAGAAGAAGAACCGGTAACCGCATAATATTTAAAATAGATGCAATCTGTTTTAAACTATATCCAATCTAAGCTGGAGCAACGAAAAGCGAACAACACTTTTCGGCAATTGCGGCAGCTATCCGGATTAGTAGATTTTACTTCGAATGATTATTTGGGTTATGCACGCAACGAACAACTGAAAACTCAGGTTGAGCAGGTGTTGCAGCAATTAGATTTCCCCACTTTAGGCAGCACAGGTTCACGTTTGCTTTCGGGCAACTCTGTTTACGCAGAAAGTTTGGAGACTTTTTTGGCCGATTTCTATAAAGCAGAATCGGCTTTGTTATTCAACTCGGGTTTTGATGCGAATTATGGTTTGCTTTCGGCTTTGCCTTATAGAGGCGATACCATCATTTATGATGAACTGGTACATGCGTCAATTCATGACGGCATTCAGAAATGTTTAGCTGATTCGAAAAAGTTTGCGCATAACAACACTGATGCTCTAGAACAACTTTTGCATACATCGTCCGGATTGAAATATGTTGTGGTGGAGTCGGTTTACTCGATGGATGGAGATTTTGCACCACTTAAAACTATTGCTGCGCTATGTGAAAAATTTGATGCGGCACTAATTGTGGACGAGGCGCATGCCACGGGTATTTTTGGACCGCGAGGAGAGGGGCGAGTAGTTGATTTAGGCCTAAGCAATAAATGTTTTGCGCGAATTCATACGTTCAGCAAAGCCATTGGCGCACATGGTGCCGCGGTGGTCGGTAGCGAAAAGTTGAAGCAATTTTTAATCAACTATAGTCGTCCGTTTATTTACTCTACGGCTTTGCCTGTTCACACGCTTGTGGCTATCCGTTGTGCTTATGAATATTTGCAAAACGATGTAGAAAATCGGCTTTATCTTTTGTCGCTGATTGGTTTGTTTAAACAAGAAATGAGTGCATTGAAAAAGGGTACTCTTTTAGCGAGCGAAAGCG
>CANGXE010000141.1 GCA_947457525.1 Bacteroidota bacterium
CCGGAAATTTTTACATCAACGACAAACCAACAGGCGCTGTGGTGGGGCAACAACCTTTCGGTGGGGCGCGTGGTTCGGGCACAAACGATAAAGCCGGAAGTATGATAAACTTACTGCGTTGGGTTTCTCCGCGCACGATAAAAGAAACTTTTGTGCCACCGGTAGATTATCGTTATCCATTTTTACAAAAAGATTAATTTATGGATTTGAAAAATGCTTTAGCTTTTGCATGGTTGCTGTTCATGATGAGCGCTTGTGCCAAATTGCCCATCGACCCGGCTTTGCCACAGATTCAAGTGCATAACCAAGCCGACAGCGTTACTTTTGCAGTCATCGGTGATTTTGGCAATGATGGACAAAACGAAGCAGACGTGGCTGCCATGGTTAAGTCATGGAACCCTGAATTTGTTGTTACCACCGGGGACAATAATTATCCGACCGGAAGTATCTCCACCATTTACAATAACATTGGTAAACACTACTGCGATTTTATTTACAATCCGGATGCTCCGGCCGATTTGCAATGCAAGGGCAAAGCGTTCACTGACAAGCAAAACCGCTTTTTTCCTGTGCCCGGCAACCATGACAATTACTCTTTACCTGCTTTACAGCCCTATCTAGATTATTTTACTTTACCCGGAGATGAACGCAATTACGACTTTAGCTGGGGTCCGGCTCATTTTTTTACGCTTAACACCGGCAAATTTGGTCAACTCGCTTGCTGCGATAGCCCCGAAGCCAAATGGACGACAGATGCATTGGCGCAAAGCACTAAGCCATTTAAGTTTATGATTTTTCACCATCCACCGTTTTCTACCGGCTCACATGGCAACAACACCAAGATGCAATGGCCATTTTCGGCAATGGGAGTCGATGTGGTGATGAGTGGGCACGACCATATCTATTCAAGAATAAACGACAAGCAAAATCCATATCCGGTTTATGTAATTACCGGAAACAGCGGCAATCCGAATCTCTATGGTTGTGGTTCGTCTGTATTAGATACCAATAGGTTTGATGTAGTTTGTGACGATAAAAATTGGGGAGCTGTAAAAGTAAAGGTCAGTGCTACTAAAGCAGTTTTCGAATACTACACCGTGGCGCAGCAGGCATTCCCTACCGATGTTTTTATTATCACGAAGTAATCAAATTGACAATATTCATCTAAAACTATACTATATTTGTATATCTGTAAATGCTTTTATTAATTTGCAGACAATTAAATCACTCAAAACACCAACCATTTGAATTCAAATTCACGCCCTTTCAACTCTCGCTTTGGCAGAGGACCACAAAAAAGAGAAGACGAACACGCCACTAATGAAAAAATTCGCAGCCTTGAAGTAAGGCTTGCTGGCGACAATGTTACCCCCGGAGTTTATTCTATCAAAGATGCCTTAGACCTAGCTTTGTCTATGGCCTTAGATTTGATTGAAATTTCGCCAAACGCCAAACCACCTGTTTGCCGCATTGCCGATTACAATAAGTTTCTTTACGAGAAGAAAAAGAAGGAAAAAGAGATTAAGGCTAACGCTAAGAAAGTAGAGATTAAAGAAATCCGCTTCACGCCTAATACAGACGATCACGATGTGGAGTTTAAGGCAAAACACGCTGAAGAATTCTTAAAAGAAGGCAATAAAGTGAAAACATATGTCATGTTTCGCGGTAGAGCTATCGTTTTTAAAGAAAGAGGAGAGTTACTTTTGTTGCAATTTGCCGAGCGGCTGAAAGAATTTGCCACGGTGGAGCAACTTCCCCTTCTCGAAGGAAAGCGTATGTTCATGACCTTAACGCCAAAAGCGAAGAAAAAATAGTATAACAGCGCAACGAACCGTAAAAAAGGGGTTAATCACCCCTTTTTTAGTTTAAAGGTGATTTGGTATTGTAGAAAGTATCAATATATTTGCGCTCCCAAATTCAAAAACATTATGCCAAAACAAAAAACAAATTCCGGAGCGAAGAAACGTTTCAAAGTGACCGGATCAGGTAAAATCAAGCGCGCTAAAGCTTACAAGCGTCACCTGCTGGGCAGCAAGACTAAGAAGAGAAAAGAAGCTCTCGCCAAATCTACAGTCGTTCACCCATCAGATGAGTATCGCGTAAAATTGATGCTCGGAATGGCCTAGAACAACCGAAACCCAGTATTTGTAAACAGTAAAAAATTAACAAGAAATGCCACGTTCAGTCAATTCAGTTGCTTCCAGACAACGTAGAAAAAAGATATTAGGCAAAGCGAAAGGATACTTTCTAAGCCGTTCAAAAGTTTACACCGTAGCGAAAAACGCGGTAGAAAAAGCAGGTTTGTATGCCTATGTAGGTCGTAAACTTAAAAAGAGAGATTACAGAAGTCTTTGGATTACTCGTATCAACGCAGCAGTGCGCGAACACGGGTTGACTTACTCTAACTTCATCGCTAAATTAGCTTCAGCTAACATCGACCTTAACCGTAAGGTTTTGGCTGACTTAGCACTAAACAATCCTGAAGCATTCAAAGCAGTAGTAGATAAAGTGAAATAGATTTTTCTGCTCAAATTATAATAAGAAAGGCTAACCCATCGGTTGGCCTTTTTTGTTGTCATACAATGACTGAATTTGTTTGTGAGAGACTGGTATGCGAGCTACTTTTAGGATGGAGTGGGATTATTAAATCATCCTCTGTTAATACTTAAGAATAAAGATATTCCTTGTTGAGTTATTCTTCAACAGAGCTTATCACTGCTTTGCTTACTTAGATATTTGGTAAAGGAATATTAGGTCTGATAGTTTTTACTTTTCGGCTCTTCAAAACTTGGCCACAAAAAAATAGCCCGAAATTTCGGGCTAGTGATAAGGTTTAATAAACAACGTAGAGCTATTCTCCCACAATTTTACTGGAGATAAAATAAATAACAGCACCCATGGCGGTTGATACCGGAATGGTTAAAATCCATGCCCAAAGGATGTTGATGGTAACCCCCCAACGCACAGCGGATATACGTTTCGTTAAGCCAACACCGATGATAGAACCGGTGATAGTGTGTGTGGTAGATACCGGAATACCTAAACGCTCGGTAGCGAAGAGAGTGATAGCACCGGCCGTTTCTGCTGCTACCCCTTCAAACGAGGTAAGTTTAGTGATTTTGCTACCCATAGTTTTGACAATACGCCAACCACCCATCAAAGTACCTAAACCGATGGCCGTATAACAAGCTACAACAATCCAATGTGGAATGTCAGCAATCTTGCCCTTATCATCTAGCGTTACTTGCATCCAGTCATAAACCGGTGCTCCTTCTGCTGTGGCTTGTGCCACATAAACCATCATGGCAGCAGACATAATACCCATCACTTTTTGGGCATCGTTGCCTCCGTGGCCAATGCTAAATAAGGCGGAGGAAATAAGTTGCAATTTTTTGAACCAGCCGTCCAACTTATAGGGATTACCATGGCGGCAAGTCCATAGCAATAAGATAGAGATTAAATAACTCAATAACATACCAATGAGCGGAGCGAGCACAATGAAAGATACGGTTTTCATCACTACTTGATAGTTCACCACATCAAAGCCTGCGTGAGCAATGGCCGCACCGGCAAAACCACCCATCAAGGTATGTGAAGAACTGGAGGGAATACCCAACCACCAGGTGAGTAGGTTCCAGATTATCGCTGCAATAAGTCCGGCCATAATCACGGTTTGTGTGATGGCGGTAGGATCCACAGTTTTGGCTACAGCATTGGCTACGTGAAAGCCTGTGAACCAATAAGAAATAAAATAGGCCGACACGTTAAAAAATGCCGCCCAAACTACCGCTTGAAAAGGAGTGAGCACACGTGTAGACACGATGGTAGCGATAGAGTTGGCAGAGTCGTGGAAACCATTGATGAAGTCAAACACCAAGGCCAATAGGATGATAAAAATGAGTAACTCGAGCATGTTTTAGTTATTAGCCGATTAAGAGTTCTTTACAATAATAGTTTCGATAACATTGGCCACATCCTCACATTTGTCAGTGGCGGTTTCCATATTCGCTAATATTTCTTTTATCTTAAGAATGGTGACAGCGTCTTTTTCATTTTCGAAAAGGTCGGCAATGGCGCCATCAAAAATATCATCGGCATGATTTTCTAAACTGTTGATACGCACAATAGCTTCACGAATACGAACGGCATTTTTCATGTCTTTCATATTGCTTACTGCTACATGAATTTCTTTGGCAGAATGCTCAATGATTTCAGCCAATTGTTTCATGGCTTGTGAGGTTTCCCCTATTTTGTAAAGTTGAATTCTTTTGGCAGAGCCATCAATATAATCTGCGATGTCATCTAATGACGTAGCGAGGTAGGTAATGTCTTCGCGATCAAAAGGAGTAATAAAGTTGGTAGATAACTCAGTGAAGATTTGGTGAGTGATTTCATCGCCCACATGCTCTAGGTCAGATATTTTTTTGATAAATTCACCTCTTCTTTCTAAAGGCGCATTGATGAGTTCGTTAAATACTTTTGATATTTCTACAAGGTTATCGGAAGATTGTGAGAAAAGAGAGAAGAAATTCTTGTCTTTCGGTACCAAAAAGGAGAAAATATTTCCTAAAGCCATAAATTGGGGGATTTGTTTAGTGGTTAATGATGAAGCAAATGTAGAACTGTAATGTTAAGAGAATGTTATGTTTGAGGGCTTGTACACAAATATCCACAATTTTTAAGGATGTGGGATAAGTGAATTTGGGGTTTTACTAATTCAGCGTATTTTTCGCCCCGAAACAAAACAACCCATTAAATGAGAAAAATTACCAGTGTATTTATATTGATGATTAGCCTATTTGCCGCTCATGCGCAACTGACCATCAACAACCCAAGTTTTGAAAACTGGACTGATGTAGGTGCTAAAAAAGAAGAGCCGCAGTTTTGGAATAGTAACCAAACCGGTGGTGGACAAGCTTCCAGTACTTTCGCGCCTCAAACTTGCTTTCGCGAAGCCAACAACCCCCACAGCGGAACCTACTGTGCTCGCGTGCAAACCGGCTCGGCAGTTGGAATTGCCGTCAACGGATCTTTAACCACCGGTAGGGTAGAAGCACCTTCCACCAACAAATCGGAAGGATACATTCGTACTATTGCCAACGACCCCAATTTCAATATGCCTTTCAATGGTCGTCCGGATAGTATCATATTTTGGTATCGTTTTACTAAACAAGGTTCAGACTATCCTCGCGTAGAAGC
>CANGXE010000142.1 GCA_947457525.1 Bacteroidota bacterium
AAGTTTTGTTGTTCTGGTTGTTGGCTTATGTGTTGTATCATCATTTTTTTGTAGAACGAGAGTTTGGTCCACTCTGGTTGCACTTTCAATCAACTTGGCAATGGAACAAACTTCCGTTTTTGATTATTGTCACTCTGTTGATGCCCATTAACTGGTTGTTGGAAACATGGAAGTGGAAAGTATTACTGAAAAGCAAATCAAAGTTTAGTCAGCTGCTAAAAGGGGTAAGTGCGGGTGTTACATTTGGATTTATCACGCCCGGTCGTGCGGGCGAGTTTATCGGTCGCACGTTCTATCTTGAAGATGTCAATAAAGTGAATGTTTTCTTTTTGAGTTTGGTTGGAGGTTTAGCACAAACTGCTGTTACGTTGGTCGCTGGCAGTATAATGTTTTCGTTGTCACATTTCTATCAATCATTCATAGCAGGTTTGTTAATCGGCATCACCGCTGTGTTTTTGCTATTGTATTTTAGATTTGATTTATTGAATGGTTTGTTGGCTACGATGCCATTTTTAGCCAATCGAGATTTGGTGATGCAGCAGGCAGATTTGCCTAGCCTGGCTACTTTGTTTAAAGTGTTATTGCTTTCTGCGCTGCGTTACTTCATTTATCTTTCTCAGTACGTGTTGTTGATGGTGGGGGTTGGCATTGACCTAAGCGCGTGGAAATTGTATCTCAACAATGCATTGGTTTTGCTGCTGCAAACATTTTCTCCATTGATGCCCTATTTAGATTTTACGTATCGTGGCAGCGTTGCCGTGTTTATCTTTGAGCCACAAACAAAAAATACAATTGCAGTGTTTTTGGCAGTCACTTTAGTGTGGATGATTAACTTGGTTATCCCGGCTTTGGTAGGTTATTTTTTTATTTGGCGACATAAATTTCAATACTTAAAACAAAACTAGATGCAGTTTAACCACGATTATTTTATGCGACAAGCATTGCAAGAAGCTACTTATGCTTATGAAGAAGATGAGGTGCCTGTGGGTGCTTTGGTAGTGGTGAACAATCGAGTGATTGGTAAAGGGTATAACCAAACAGAAAAATTGAAAGACGTGACTGCTCATGCTGAAATGCTGGCTATCACTGCAGCAGCGAGTTATTTGGGCAGCAAGTTTCTTGATGATTGTACATTATACGTCACCCTCGAGCCTTGTTTGATGTGCGCTGCGGCCATGCGTTGGGCGCGAGTAGGCACCGTAGTATATGGTGCTAGTGATGAAAAAGCGGGATACACCGTGATGAAAAGCCCGGTGTTTCATCCTAAAACTCAGGTGGTAAAAGGCGTATTGGAGCACGATTGCTCAATTTTGCTCAAAGAATTTTTTAAACAGAAACGATGAAGAGGGTTAATAAAAACAAATCAATCTATCTCATGTTAACGATTTATTGATTGTCAAATATTCACAACTTCGTTGGCAAGATTTTAAAACATATTACATTCGTTCACTGAAATTATTCGTAAACACATAAAACTTTAAATCATGGCATTTACCTTACCAGCTTTACCTTACGCTTACAACGCACTTGAGCCGCACATTGATGCGCGCACTATGGAGATTCATCACACGAAGCACCACCAAGCTTATGTGTCAAATCTCAATAACGCCTTAGCCGGCACCGAGTGGGAAAACAAATCTTTGGAAGAAATTATTGCTAACATTTCAAAGCTTCCGGTGGCCGTTAGAAACAACGGTGGTGGACATTGGAACCACGATTTCTTTTGGAAGATAATTGGACCGCACAGCGAATCTACCGGTACTCCATCCGGCAAACTAGCCGATGCTATCAATGCAGACTTAGGTTCATTTGATAACTTCAAAGCTGAGTTTACAAAAGCAGCAACCACTCGTTTTGGTTCTGGCTGGGCTTGGTTATGTGTAAAAGATAAAAAACTTTGCGTTTGCTCTTCACCCAACCAAGATAATCCTTTGATGGATATTGCCGAGTGCAAAGGAACACCGATTTTGGGCTTAGACGTTTGGGAACACGCGTATTATTTGAACTACCAAAACCGCAGACCTGACTATATCAACGCTTTTTTTAATATTATCAATTGGGCAGAAGTGGCAAAACGCTACGAAGCAGCACTTTAAAGCTTTTTAATTCAATTTTAAATCAACATCCTGCCTCAACGGGCGGGATGTTTTTTTTCAACAAAGCAGTAAACTCCATTTTTTTCACCCAAATTGATCGCTCAAACAATATTTATCCGGCATTTTGGATAAAATAGACGCAAATGCCGCTATTTTTTTGTGATAAATATTTGGAACTCTGTCCACAAAATCTATTTTTGCAGTCCCTTTTTTGGGACGGGTATATAGTGTGCACGTAAAAACTATTGAATATGAAAGTTAAAGTATACAGTAAAGAAGGTAACGAAACCGGTAGAGAAATCGACCTTTCTGATGACATTTTCAGTGTAGAACCCAATGAGCATGCCGTTTATTTGACGGTAAAATCATATTTGGCCTCACAACGCCAAGGTACGCACAAAACTAAAGAGCGTTGGGAAATTGCCCGCACAACTAAAAAAGCATTCCGTCAAAAAGGAACAGGTGGTGCACGTAGAGGCGACATGAAATCTCCATTGGTACGTGGTGGTGCTCGTGTTTTCGGTCCGAAACCACACAGCTACGATATTAAAGTAAACAAAAAAGTAAGAGAAATAGCTCGTAGAAGTGCGTTGACTTACAAAGCAAAAGATAATAGCATCATCGTTGTGGAGACATTGAACTTTGCAGCTCCAAAAACTAAAGATTTCGCTAGCGTAGTGAAAAATTTAAATTTGACAGGCACCAAAGCAATGTTTGTGATTGATAACAACATTGACAAAAACGCTTTGCTTTCTGCAAGAAACTTGCCGTCTGTAAGTGTTGCTGACGCTAAGCAGTTGAACATATACCAAATTATGAACTGCAAAAAATTAGTGCTTACAGAAGAAGCATTGAATTTTATTCAACAAAATTTCTCAAATAACTAATTTATAAGGGGGAAACCACTATGGCAACAAACGTATTAATCAAACCAATCATCACTGAAAAGTCTACAAGACTTAGCGAAAAGCGTGACACTTACGCTTTCAAAGTGGCTAAAGATTGCAATAAAATTGAAATCAAAAAAGCAGTAGAAGCAAACTACAGCGTTCAAGTTGAAGCAGTGAATACTTCTTACAATGTAGGAAAGAAAAAAGTGCGTCAAACTAAAAAAGGTGTGGCTTCAGGTATGAAACCATCTTTCAAAAAGGCGTATGTAACTTTGAAAAAAGGGGAAAGCATCAACTTCTACGGCACAGTTTAGTAGAACCATTAGCCCGAAGGGCAAAAACATATTGATTAACTAAAGTGGAAGACCTAACCACTGATAAGACAAACAAGGAAATAGAAAATGGGAATTAAAAAGTATCGTCCTACCACACCGAGTTTAAGGTTTACCGAACTCCTTACTTTCGATGAATTAACAGCTAGCAAACCGGAAAAAACTTTGCTTGCACCTTACAAAAAATCGGGCGGTCGTAACAGTAGCGGTCGTATGACTATGCGCTATATGGGTGGTGGTCACAAACAACGTTACCGTATCATCGACTTCAAACGCGATAAGTTTGATGTAGAAGGAACCGTAATGACTGTGGAATATGATCCAATTCGCACATCTTTTATCTCATTGATTGAATACACTGACGGTGAAAAAAGATACATTCTTGCACCAAACGGTATTAAAGTTGGTCAAAAAATTATTTCAGGAAATAATGTAGCACCAGAAGTTGGCAATGCACTTCCACTAGGAAGCATGCCACTAGGTTCTATCATCTATAACATTGAGTTGTATCCTGGTCGCGGTGGAGCTTTGGTTAGAAGCGCAGGAACTTCTGCTCAACTTCTTTCTAAAGAAGAGAAATATGCCGCCATCAAAATGCCTTCAGGTGAAATCAGAAGAATTTTATTGACTTGTGTAGCTACTATTGGTTCAGTTTCAAATCCTGACCACGGTTTGCAAAGTTTGGGTAAAGCCGGACGTAAGCGTTGGTTAGGTCGCAGACCACGCACAAGACCTGTAGTGATGAACCCTGTAGATCACCCGATGGGTGGAGGTGAAGGTCGTTCTTCTGGAGGTCATCCACGCTCACGCAATGGTAAGAAATCTAAAGGTTTGAAAACAAGACAACCTAAGAAGGCAACTTCACAATATATTATTCAACGCAGAAAAGGTGCTAAAGGCAACAAATAATCACTGCTGAACATTTTTAAAAAGACAACAAATAAAATATGGCACGTTCAATAAAAAAAGGCCCTTACGTAGCTTACAAATTATTAAAGAAAGTGGAGAAGATGAACACCGGTGGTAAAAAATCGGTTATCAAAACTTGGAGCCGCGCTTCTTTGATTTTGCCCGAAATGATCGGACATACGTTTGCTGTACACAACGGGAATAAGTTCATCCCGGTTTATGCTACAGAGAATATGGTAGGTCACCGTTTGGGAGAGTTTTCACCTACTCGTCAGTTCAAAGGTCACTCTTCGAAAAAAGTTAAGTAATCGAATTAAGTAAAAAAGTAATACCAGCTAATCATGGCAAACAGAAAAAAAGCGATGGCAGATCGCATCAAGGAAGAAAAGAAAACGAAATATTTTGCTGAACTCCGCAATAACCCAACTTCGACTCGTAAGATGAGATTGGTAGCTGATCTGATCAGAGGCAAAGGAGCTTATGAAGCGCTTACCATTTTGAAATTTAGCAAGCAAGAAGCCTCTAACAAGTTAGAGAAACTATTGAAAAGCGCCATCAACAACTGGGAGCAAAAAACAGGTCTTCGTCCTGAGGATAATGATTTGATAGTTCGCGAAATCTTAGTAGAGCAAGCTGTAACTATGAAGCGTTTCTTGCCGGCACCACAAGGTCGTGCTTATCGTTTACGTAAGCGTAGCAACCACGTTAAAATTAGCGTAGCTAGCAAAAATGCATTAGCAGTTTCTGCTCCGGTGGCAGAAGAAGTAGAAGCATAAGTTTAACTACAACATAATCATAAGAAAGGCACTCCTAGGAGCGCCTTTTTTTATTTACTAATTTCAGAATGAATAATAGCTTATTTGTTTTTGCCCCATTTGGTGCGGCATTTTTCAGCGAAGCTGGTTTTAAACTCTTGACGCTCTTCATCGCTCATACTTTCCCATTTAGCCCGCCAAAGTTTTCGTTGA
>CANGXE010000143.1 GCA_947457525.1 Bacteroidota bacterium
CACGCAGCCATGAACGGCATGAGTACATTAGATAGCTCTATTCGCGACAATGATGTGCCGGCCAAGGCACGCAAGCATCGTTTGTATCGCTGGAGCATCAATGTGCCGAATGATGAAATTCGTTATGTACACCAATCGGAAGGATTAATTGGCCTGATGATGGACAGAGGAAATCTGGGTGGCTTAGATACCATCAAAGAAATTGTAGAACTGACTGACGATTCGCGTAAGCGTGCCGCTTATGCCAAACTATTTTGGGACAATGCTTTTCAAGCAGTAAAGGCTGTTGGCGACCAATCGGGTTGGGATGTGTTGGCTTTCGGCTCTGACTTTGATGGCACCATTACACACATGGAACCTTATCACTCATCAGAGACCATTCCTACGTTTCAGCATGACTTGATTGACTATCTAACTACAACAAATTATCAAAAAGAATTGTGGTATGACTACACTCCAGCTGACTTGGTGCGCAAAATTATGCACGAGAACGCCATGCGTTTTTACAAGAAATTTTTTGTGTAATCTTTCATAAAAGTTAATTTTTTGTGATTGCCACGTATTCTTACAAGAGCATAAAGACTTTTCTTTATTATTGCTTTCAACCTAATGTATAAATGACACCTAATTTCAACAAAGAGCAGCTACTTCAAGATTTAAAGAACTGGAATACAATACTCAAGAAATACCAAATTCCCAGCACTAAGCAAGCTATCATTCAACTCACTAATAGTTTTGCATTTTATGTTGCATTGCTGCTTTTACAATTTTATCTCTACGACAAATCCGTTTTCTTTTCTGCACTCGTAGCCATTGTAAATGGGTTTATTTTAGGTCGTATTTTTATCATTCAACACGACTGTGGCCATAGTTCTTTCACCAAAAGCCGCACTGCAAACACTATCATCGGCACAGTGTGCAGCATTTGCACTTTAATTCCTTACCGCTACTGGGCAAAAAACCACAGTTTTCATCACGCCCACAATGGCCAACTAGAGTTTAGTGATATTGGCGATATTGAATGCTTAAGCACTGAGCAGTATGCTAAGCTGAGTTGGAAACAAAAACTATGCTACCGCATTTATCGCAACCCGTTTTATCTGTTCACCATTGGTGGATTTATTTATGTGGTTATCTATAACCGCTTTGCATTTTTAAGTACCGATTATTTTAAAGAAGTGAAGCGCAGCGTTTTGTACAGCAACATTCTTTTTGTGGTGATGTATGCACTCCTTGCCTACACTATTGGCCCGGCTCGTTTTCTCATTGTTCAGTTTATTAACCTCGCTTTTTTTGGCATATACGCCCTTTGGTTTTTTTACATTCAACATCAATACGAACACATCTATAAAAGCGGAAAAGAAAATTGGAATTATGTAGTGGCAGCCATGAAAGGAAGCACTTATTACAAACTGCCAAAAATTGGGCATTGGCTAACCGGAAACATTGGCTATCATCATCTGCATCATTTAGCTCCTACTATTCCAAATTACAACTTGGAGCGCTGCCAAAAAGAAAATCCAATTTTTGAAAAATACACCAACACCATCAGCTTTTGGCAAAGCCTCAAAACGGTAAACGCCAACTTGTGGGACGAACAAAAACAAAAGATGATTTCTTTCCGCGAATACAGCCGAATGAAAAAACTAAAAGCGCAAGCATAAAAAAGGGACCTTAAAGCGTCCCCTTTTTGTTTCTATAAATATGCTGAAAGTTTTAAAACCCTGTGCCACCACCGTTTTGTGAAGCAGGACGAGTGTCTGTCACTAATTGACGCTTAATAAACATGATGTCGACACTCCAATCTTCTCCGTTCGCACCTTCAGCGTCTCCTTTAAACCACCACGTTCCACCATTTTCATACATCCTCGAACGAGTGCTCTCAGAATTAGAATTTGCGGTTGGATAAAATCCAGCAATTACTGCTACCCAAATAACCGAAGAAACGCCCGTATTTCTATTTGGATTATCACATCCATTGCAAAAATATCTACGGATTTCTATTGGTTTACTTCCGTCAACAAATATATCGCCATTCGCTTCTACACTCATGCGGTTTTGATTGTTGGTGATAAACACCAATGGTGCGTTTCCGACTTGTCCAAGATTATTACTAGCCGGTGCGTTATTCCCGCCTACCAGCCAAGCTTGTTGAGCAGTTGTTAATGTCCCGCTACCATCTGTGATAGCGGCATTGCCCGCAACGTTAAATGTAAAAGCCGTATTGTCACTACCAAAACCTGTGGGTCCGGTAACGCCCGTTGCGCCTGTTGCGCCAATTGGCCCAGTGTTTCCTTGTATACCTTGAATTCCTTGAGGCCCCGGATCACCTGTGGCGCCCGTAGCACCTACGTTTCCTTGTAATCCTTGTACACCCGTTGGGCCTGTAGGACCTGTCGGAGCTACAAAATTGGGCAATACAATTGAATTGCCATTAGAGATAGAAAGGGTATTTGTTCCTGCATTAAATGTGAGTGCTTGTTGGTCATTATCCGGAGCCGGAAATGGAATCCATATTGTGCCATTCCAATACCAAAACTGATCGGTGTCGGGTCCAAAAACTAAAAGCCCTTTGTTGCTTGCGTTTAATGCTGCGCCCAATGCAATGCGCTCAGCAGCATCAAGCTTAGGGATTAAAATTCCTTTGGAGTTGGATTCTAAATGTAAAAGTGCATTCGGGTCGGGCGTGTTCGTGCCAATGCCTACGTTGTTTTGAGCTTGGCTAAAAGTGAAGATTAAAAGTAAAAATAGGGTTGAGGTGATGAGTTTCATACTTTTTCTTTTTTCGAATATAAGACAATTATGCTAAGTGTTCTGTTGCATCAAAAACTTTACTGTTTTTTCAAGCGCTCTAATTCTGTTTTTAGCTGTTCGATTTGCAGCTGCTGCTCCTGTATAGCTTTAGTCAAAATTACCGTCATTTTTGCATAGTCAATGCCCCATAATTCTTTCTTTTCATCTTTGGGTTGATGTACTAATTCAGGAAAAACTTTGGCTAAATCTTGGGCAATAAAGCCATTGTCTCTACTGGTGGCCACGTCACTAATCACTAAATTTCCTTGCCCATCAAAACTTTGATCAAGCAAAGTGTATTGATAGGATTTTACAGTCATTAACTTTTCTAGAACTGTAGAATATGGCGTGAAATCTTTTTTCATTCGCGCATCGCTTACGTTGGTGAAACTTGTGCCGTAAAAGCGACCGTCTCCTTCAATTCGTCCAAGCAACTGCTCTGCTCCGGCATTATTATACCTTCTGAAATAAAACCCACGATCCGTGTTTTGATTAGCCGCTACTTGATTGTGTGCCGTTGAATTCCAAAAATCAACTCCACTACTTCCAGCCGAACGATTTATACCAATAGTTAACGTGCCCACTCCACCAATCCAAACGCTAGCCGGAGGCGCGGCATTTACGTTGGGGTCATTATTGAATCCACCAAAGGCGGAAAAACCATTAGTAGCGCTTAACTTAGTTCTCGCATCATCAGGTTGGCTGGGTAGAATAGTTGGGTAATTAGCATCGCCAATACGCAAATTTCCGTTCGCAGCAATTCTTGCCCGTTCAGCATTATTGGTTCTAAAAACAAGCGCATTGTTATCGGTAGTACCGACAAAATTTATAGCAGGGTTAGTGGCGCTATTACCAATCAATCGCCAAAATAAATTGTTGCCATCGTTGGGTGTCCAAGCCGAACCGTTCCAAGTTAAAACAGTATTGTTAGTTGGAGCTGTTGCGCTTACGGCATTACCCTGCAAAGCAATCACGGTTGGGTTAGGATAGTTTCCACTCAAATCGCCTCCCGCAGCGCCAAGTGGCCCAGTAGGTCCTGTTGCTCCATCTAATCCGGTAGCACCTGTCGGACCGGTGGCACCATTCAGTCCATCAGCACCAGCAATGCCTTGCAAACCAGTGGCACCCGTTGCACCAACCGGACCTGAGAGTTTGCATAAGGAAACCCATTGCGAGGCAAAGTAAAAGAAACAAGCACTGTCAGTGTCAAACACCAAAAGAGCATTTGCCGGAGTGGGAATAGCCAAACGCTCAGCAGCTGACATTCGCGGCACCAAAAATCCTTTATTGTTAGCCGTCAGTTCAAGCACTGCCGAAGCATCCGGGTTAGGAGTACCAATGCCAACATTATTTTGCCCAAACAGATGAATGGAAAATAAAAAGATAAAAATAAAAGTGAAGATTTTTCCCATGGCGCTGAATTTAATACCCTAACAAGTTTACAAAAAAAATCATGATATGATAAATGATAAAGCCACTCGCATTGGAGTGGCTTTATAAAAATTCTTTTGATGCTTACTTACGGTCGCTCATGTTTACGAAAGCACGTGGAGCGGGGCCGGTGTAGATTTGGCGCGGACGACCAATGTCTTCATTGCGCTCACGCAATTCTTTCCATTGTGAAATCCATCCTGGCAAACGTCCAAGCGCAAAAAGCACGGTAAACATTGGCGTTGGGAAACCAAGCGCTTTGTAGATAATACCGGAGTAAAAATCTACGTTTGGATATAACTTACGCTCAATAAAGTATGGATCGTTCAATGCTGTTTCTTCCAATTCTTTAGCGATAGCTAAAAGTGGATCATTTACACCTAATTTAGCTAAGATATTGTCACACGCTGTTTTGATAATTCTTGCACGTGGGTCAAAGTTTTTGTAAACGCGGTGACCAAAGCCATAAAGTAGACGTTTTTTATCCTTCGCCTCAGCTACTGCTTTTTTCACATCACCTTTATCTACGTTTTGGATATGCTCTAACATTTCTAACACTTCTTGGTTAGCACCACCATGGCGCGCTCCCCAAAGAGCGGCAACGCCTGCTCCAATAGAAGCATAAAGATTAGCGTGCGATGAGCCTACTATACGTACAGTAGATGTAGAACAGTTTTGTTCGTGATCTGCGTGTAGAATAAGCAAGGTATTCATAGCCGCTACTACTACCGGATCCGGAACATACTCTTCTGTTACATTACCAAAAGACATATTCAAGAAATTTGTCACGTAATCGTAACGATTTTGTGGATAAACCACGGGGTGACCTTTGCCTTTTTTCATAATCATAGCACAAATAGTCGGCATTTTAGCTAACAAGCGAATGATTGTAAGATTAGTTGCGTCAGGACTTGTATTTGGATTTTGTGTGTC
>CANGXE010000144.1 GCA_947457525.1 Bacteroidota bacterium
GATGTTTTGCATGTGTTTAAGGCATTTGATACGCCAACGCTCATTAGTCCGTTTTTACTAGCAGAGGCAGAACAGAAAGAACGCAAAAGAGTAAGAAATAATAGCAAAGACTTCCCGACAACACAGAGTGATTACCAATGGTAACAAGTGCGTTTATTAAACTTTGGGGTAAAACAGTGGGTGCCATAGCTTGGGACCCTCGAGAAGGATTTGCTAACTTTGAGTATGCCAATCAAATTGATCCAGAGAAGCTACCGATTGCACCCATCAAAATGCCTGCCAAGCAGATTTATGGTTTTCCCGAATTGAGAGATTCGGCTACGTTTAGAGGGCTTCCGGGTATGTTGGCTGATTCTTTGCCGGACAGATATGGCAATGACTTAATCAATATTTGGTTAGCACAAAACGGACGACCCGAAAATTCACTCAATCCCGTGGAGTTGCTATGTTTTATTGGGAAAAGAGGAATGGGTGCAATGGAATTTGAGCCAACTATTTCGCCAGTGGTGCCCTCGGCAAGCTTAGAGTTGACGCAGTTGATTTTGTATACGCAGCAATTGTTGGACAACAAGAAGCAGTTGTTATTGAACACCGAGGTAGGTTTGCGTGATGTGATGATTGATGTGCTCAAAATGGGAACTTCGGCAGGAGGCGCTCGCCCAAAGGCAATTATTGCTTACAACGAAAAAACGGGTGATATCCGTTCGGGACAAATGTTACCGGATAAAGGTTATGAGCACTGGTTGATTAAGTTTGATGGAGTGCGGGACACACAGTTTGGGGCTACTTATGGCTACGGTAGAGTGGAAATAGCTTACTATAAAATGGCTATCGATTTTGGCATTCAAATGATGGAGAGTCGGTTGGTAGAAGAAGGTAATAGGGCGCATTTTATGACTAAACGATTTGATCGAGTGAATGGCGACCTGAAAGTGCACGTGCAAACGCTTTGTGCTTTGCAGCATTATGATTACAACAAAATAACCAGCTACAGCTATGAGCAGTTGTTTCAAACCATGCGTACGCTGCGATTAACTTATGCGGAAGCAGAACAAATGTATAGACGGATGGTGTTTAATGTGCTGTCACGTAACTGCGATGACCACACTAAAAATTTTGCTTTTATGATGGCGACCGATGGCGTGTGGAAATTAGCTCCGGCCTATGATGTTTGCCACAGTTATCGACCGGGCAGCGATTGGGTGAGCCAACATAGTTTAAGTATAAATGGTAAACGAATTGATTTCAACAAAGAGGATTTATTGAAATTTGCTGAGCAACACGCTATTCGACACGCACCGCGAATTATCGAAGAAGGATTAGCTATGGTTAATAACTGGATGAAGTATGCCAAGGAGTTTAATGTGAGTGATGATTTGGCCAAAGCGATAGATAGTACGTTAGTGAAAGCACTTCAAATGTAATTTATGTATAAACTGAAAAAGCCCCGATAATTGTCGAGGCTTTTTGATTAGATATAAGTATAAAAATGATCGCTTATTAATCTTCCAAAACTATATCAAACTGTACTAAGTCAATAAAATCTTTTACGCGTTCTTCAATTTCTTGGTGAGTAAGGCTGCGGATGCGCTCTGTACCAAATTTTTCTACACAAAAACTTGCCATGGCTGAACCGTAAATAATAGCTCGTTTCATATTGTCGAAACTGATGTCACGTGTTTTGTCTAAATAGCCACAAAAACCACCCGCAAATGTATCGCCTGCACCTGTTGGGTCAAACACCTCTTCGAGTGGCAAAGCCGGAGCAAAAAATACTTCGTTTTCGTGGAATAACAATGCTCCGTGTTCCCCCTTTTTAATCACTAAGTATTTGGGCCCCATTTTCATGATTTTCTTAGCTGCTTTAACTAGCGAATATTCATTGGCTAACTCGCGAGCTTCCGCATCGTTCACCGTCAACACATCTACTTTGCCAATCACTTCGTCTAGTTTAGCTTTGAACCCTAGTGTCATCCAAAAATTCATAGTGTCCAATACCACAAGTTTTGGGCGGTTTGTCAATTGCTCAATAACTTTAAGTTGTAGGTTCGGATCGATGTTGCCAAGCAACACGATGTCGCTGTCTTTGTAGCTATCCGGAATAATCGGATCAAATTCCAACAAAACATTGAGGTCAGTAATTAATGTGTCGCGGCTGTTCATGTCAAGGTGATATTTGCCGCTCCAGAAAAAAGATTTTTTGCCGGCTTTTATGTCAATACCCGAAGTGTCAACGCCTCTTGCTCTCAATTCCTCTAATTCGCTCATATCAAAATCGTCACCGATTACAGAAACAATATTTACTTTTTTAGAAAAGTAAGAAGCGCTCCAAGCAATGTAGGTGGCCGCACCGCCTACAATTTTATCGGTTTTGCCAAATGGTGTTTCGATGGCGTCAAAAGCTACGGTACCTACGGTCAGTAAACTCATAATTTTATTTTTAAATTTAGTTGGCGAAGAAATACAATCAGCGTGGTATTCAAAAGTATTTCTTCAAAATTATCCCACATCGCTGGTTTTTCTATTCTTTGCCATAAGCCATTACTTTAGCTGAAGCAATATTGACATGAGCCGGTTATTAGATTCTCCTATTGAATTTCTCAAAGGCGTTGGTCCACAACGAGGCGTGTTGCTGCGCAAAGAATTGAACGTAAACACTTTTGGTGATTTGTTGCAGTATTATCCGTTTCGCTATGTAGATCGCTCAGTTATTCAGCGCATCAGAGACATCAATCCCCCCACACAGTTTATTCAACTCAAAGGCAAAGTATCAGGTATGCGTGTGATTGGTGAAAAACAAGCAAAGCGGCTTGTAGCAACATTTAGAGATGACAGCGGTGAAATTGAATTAGTTTGGTTTAAGTCTATCGATTGGGCAATGAAAATGCTCAACACACAAGCTGTTTATTTGCTTTTTGGTAAGCCGGTAGCATTTAACGGCACATACAACATTGTTCATCCCGAGATGGAACTCTTTGGCGAGCAAGTGGATGCACAAACGGCAAAAGGTTTGCAACCGGTTTATTCCACTACAGAAAAAGCAAAGAAACGGAACATTGATAGTCGCGCTATTGCTCGACTAACTCAGACACTTTTTGAGTCACTAAAAGAATATGAATTGCCTGATTTTTTGCCACAGGCACTCAAGCAACAGTATAAACTTTGTTCTCGCTATGAAGCGTTGATGAATATTCACTATCCAAAAAACGAGAAGCAGCTCCATGAAGCCACAAGGCGATTAAAATTTGAAGAGCTATTTCTCATTCAATTGCAAATGCTCAAGCTAAAAGCTAACCGAGGGCAAAGCAGTAAAGGCTATTTATTTGAAAAGATAGATCGGCAGTTTGATACATTCTATAAGGAACGAATGCCATTTGAGCTGACGGGAGCGCAAAAGCGAGTCTTGCGCGAAATCCGAAAAGACACCCTCACCGGTCGGCAAATGAACCGCTTGCTACAAGGCGATGTGGGCAGCGGTAAAACAATGGTGGCTTTGTTAACGATGTTGATGGCTAAAGATAATGGATTTCAAGCCTGCTTGATGGCACCAACTGAAATTTTAGCACAACAACATTATGAAAGTATCATTCAACTGCTCAAAGGCCTGAAAGTGGAAGTAGCTTTTCTAACAGGCAGCGTGAAAGGGAAAGCTAGGAAATATATTTTACATCAATTAGCCGAAGGGAATATTGATTTTGTGGTTGGTACTCACGCTTTGATTGAAGACACGGTGGTGTTCAAAAATTTGGGTCAAGTGGTGATTGATGAGCAGCACCGATTTGGTGTAGCGCAACGTGCCAAACTTTGGACTAAAAATGAATTGCCGCCTCACATACTCGTGATGACGGCCACACCTATTCCGCGCACATTGGCTATGACGGTTTATGGCGATTTGGATGTATCTGTCATAGATGAATTGCCCCCAGGCAGAAAACCCATCAAAACTGTGCATCGCACCGATGCCGACCGCATGCGTGTGTTCGGATTTATGCGCGATGAAATAGCAAAAGGCAGACAAGTCTATGTGGTTTTCCCTTTGATAGAGGAAAGTGAGGTTTTAGATCTGAAAGATTTAATGGATGGCTACGAAGCGCTGTCAAGAGCATTTCCGAAACCGCAGTTTCAAATTAGCATTGTGCATGGCCGAAGTCGAGCGGCTGATAAGGATTTTGAAATGCAGCGGTTTGTCAAAGGCGAAACGCAAATTATGATTGCTACCACGGTGATTGAAGTAGGCGTAAACGTGCCGAATGCTAGCGTGATGGTGATTGAAAATGCAGAGAGATTTGGTTTGGCGCAGCTGCATCAGTTGCGCGGACGTGTGGGGCGAGGAGCCGAGCAATCATTTTGCATTTTGATGACGGGCAACAAATTGTCTAACGACAGTAAACAACGCATAGGCGTGATGTGCAACACCAATGATGGTTTTGTGATAGCGGAAGAAGATTTGAAACTCCGTGGGCCGGGCGACTTGGAAGGCACACAACAAAGTGGTACGGTAAATCTGCGATTGGCAGATTTAGTGCAAGATGTGGCAGTGCTTGAAGCTGCTCGCCAATCAGCTGCAGTGTTGGTTGAGCAGGACCCTTATCTCGAAAAGTCTGAACACCGCTCTTTGTTGCAGTTTATGCAGGCATCAGCCAAAGAAAAAATTTGGAGTAGAATTAGTTAGCTTGTAGCCTTAGCGCTTGGGCATCACCCCGCTTTTTGTTTTCGATGGTTTTGGCATCTGTGGCTCGGGTTTCTTTTTCTGATCCGGGAAACTGTCTTTATAGGTGGGACAGGTAATCTTGTTGCTGTTGCAAGAAGGAGTGGTAGTCAAAAGCGCAGTTGCCGTAAAAAATGAAAAGAAGAGTTTTGCCATGAGGTGATATTAACGCTATTTTATCATTACGAAAAACCTTGAGAATTGGATGCAGTAAAATAATTTATACAGTCAAAATTATTTTTAGTTCACATATTTTTGCAAATAATATTACAGCGTTTATATTTGGATGCTTTCTAACCATTACATCCACCCCAAAATTTTGTGCCATGAACAAAGGAGAACTCATCGAAAAAATTGCCAAAGACGCCAAACTAACTAAAGTCCAAGCAGGAGATGCATTAGATTCTTTTATTAATAC
>CANGXE010000145.1 GCA_947457525.1 Bacteroidota bacterium
AACACTCAAAGGCGATTTGCAATATCATTTACGCAATGGCTCCATCATTATTCGATTAATCATCGTTAACGTAGCGGTGTTTTTAGTATATGGCCTTTTGGCGGTGCTTTGCTTTTTGATAAGCAACTCGACTATTACCGCTTTTTTATCTGATAATTTAATGGCGTATAGCAGTTGGTCAGGAGCGCTGCAAAAACCATGGACGGTGCTCACCTATCAGTTTTTTCATATCTCGCTATTTCATATTTTCTTCAATATGTTGTGGCTCTATTGGTTTGGTGAAATCTTCATACTCTACTTGGGCGAGAAAAAAATTTTCCCGTTGTATCTCGTAGGGGGGGTGTTTGGCTGGTTGATTTTTGCATTGGCTATTAATTATATTCCTGCGCTGAGTAACGGAGCGGCAAACAGCCGTTTGTTGGGTGCTTCTGCCGGCATCATGGCTATTGTTTTTGGAGCTGTAGCCATTCGCCCCGACCACGAGTTACGATTACTGTTTATTGGAAACATTAAGATACTTTATGTTGCTTTGATTTCCTTGGTATTAGATTTGTTGGCAGTGCCCCAGGGTGGAGCCGGCACTTATTTTTCGCATCTTGGTGGAGCGCTTTTTGGCTATGGCTATGTTAAGCTTTGGTATAGCGGAACTGATTTATTTGCATTTATAGACACCGTTAAAAATTGGTTTAAGCCAAAGTCTAAAGTAAAATCGATGTATGTGAATAGAGCGAACAATCAACGAGAAGAGAAGCTGACAGATGAAACACAGAAGAAATTGGATGACATCTTAGATAAAATATCTCGCTCGGGATACGACAGCTTAACTCAACAAGAGAAAAATTTCTTGTTTCAATATTCAAAAAATAGCTAAATTGTTTCAGTGAAAATACTGTTACGATTTGTTGCTTTTGGATTGCTGGTTTCATTGCTACTGACTAAGCTGTCTGTCACGTTGAATCCAAAATTTTTTTGGCCGCTTTCCTTTTTGGGGTTTATGTTTCCGTTCGTTTATGTATTTGGTGTTTTGCTTTTCGCTTGGTTGTTGTTGAGCAAAGATTGGACGGCTATAATTTTACTGCTTGTTTTAATTTGGACGTGGCCAATGGCAAAGTTAACCTATGCCACAAGTGAACCGCAACTGGCAAAGCATAAAATAATGATATGGAATGTCAAGAATTTTGGTTTGTATGAACGCCACACCAATATGCAAACTCGACAGCAAATAATGGCTGAAATCAAACTGGCTAACCCCGATATTCTTTGTTTGCAAGAATTTTATACTAACGACCAGCAGTTTAAAAATGTAGAATACATTAAAGATAGTTTAGGTTACAACTATGTGCATTTTAATCCAAGCATTAGTCAAATGATTAAAGCGCGTAATAAGACACAAAAACTGACATGGAAGAATGGCATACTTAACCAAAAGTGGGGTGTGGCTACTTTTTCAAAGTTTCCTATAGAACTCGCAGCACGGCTGGATTTTCAAAACTCCCAAGTAAATGATTGTATTTATTCAGACATTGAGATAGATGGAAAGTTGACGCGTGTTTTTAATGTCCACTATGAGTCTGTGCATTTAGCTAATCAAGACTACGCGACTATTGATAGTCTGGAAAGTGCTCAGTCAACAAGGTGGCCGGCCATACGTAGCATTTTGCGAAAGATGAAATACGCCAATTTGCGCAGAGCCGTGCAGGCAGAGGATGTTGCTAAATTAGTGAATAGTTTTGATGGTCGTAGCATCGTGTGTGGCGACTTTAATGACATTCCTATTTCCTATACGTATCATCACACGAAAGGAAATTTACAAGATGCTTTTGTAGTGCGAGGTAATGGATATGGAGCCACCTATATCAATAATTTTCCGTTATTCAGAATTGATTATGTTTTGTTAGATGAACAAATTCAGGTGAAATCTTATCAACGAATAGAAGAAGTGCTGAGCGACCATTTGGGTGTAGTAGTGGGTTTTGAATAAAATTTCCCACTGTTGTTTTCCGTCTTTTGTTCCGTCCTTAATTCTCTATATTCGCCCTCATGCAGTCCTTGAAAATTTATAACACACTAAGTAGAGAGAAAGAAGTTTTTGCACCTATTAATGCTCCGCACGTAGGTATGTATGTGTGTGGACCAACGCTATATAGTCACGCTCACTTGGGTAATTGTCGCACGTTTATGTCGTTTGATGTGGTGTTTAGGTATTTGACACATTTGGGTTATAAAGTTCGTTATGTGCGCAATATTACGGACGTGGGTCACTTAGAAAACGATGGTGATGAAGGCGAAGATAAAATTGCTAAGCGCGCGCGTTTAGAGCAATTGGAGCCGATGGAAATTGTGCAGAAATACACCGTAGATTTTCATCATGTGTTACAGCAGTTTAATCTATTGCCACCAAGCATTGAGCCAACGGCTTCGGGTCACATCATTGAGCAGATAGAAATGACCAAACAGATTATTGACAACGGTTATGCTTATGTGGTGGATGGCACGGTTTATTTTGATGTAGAAAAATTCGCGAAAGAATATCCTTACACGCAACTCAGTGGAAGGAAGTTGGAAGACTTGCTCGAAAACACGCGCGACCTCGATGGACAAGATGAAAAGCGGGGACGATTAGATTTTGCGCTTTGGAAGAAAGCTAAACCGGAGCATATCATGCGCTGGCCGAGCCCATGGGGCGAAGGCTTTCCGGGTTGGCATATTGAGTGCTCTGCTATGAGTACAAAATATTTGGGCGAAGAATTTGATTTGCATGGCGGAGGTTTAGATTTAGCGCCAACACACCACACCAACGAGATTGCACAACATGCCGCTTGCCATCACAAGTCACCGGCTCACGTTTGGATGCACACCAACATGCTGACCGTAAACGGGCAAAAAATGTCGAAGTCATTGAACAATTCTTTTTTGCCGGAAGAGCTTTTTGCGGGCACACATCCGTTGTTAGAAAAAGGCTATTCGCCCATGTCGGTTCGGTTCTTCATGTTGCAAGCGCACTATCGCAGCACACTCGATTTCTCTAACGTGGCGCTGCAAGCTGCAGAGAAAGGCTATCAGCGATTGATGAATGCTTTAAAATTGGTTGCTAGTTTGAAAACATCGGGCACATCATCGGTGAAAGTACAGGCGCAGGTAGATGATGTTTACAACGCCCTGAATGATGACTTCAATACTCCGATTGCACTTGCTGCTTTATTTGAAGGCGTAAGGATTATAAATTCGATAAATGACGGGAAAGACACTATCACCGAAGAAGATAAAACTTTACTCCAAAAACTGTTTAATGAAATAGTAGTTGACGTACTAGGATTGAAAGAGGAAGAAGCCGGCAACTCAGACAAGTTGGACGGACTTATGAATTTGATTTTAGAATGGCGAAAAGATGTACGCACAAAAAAAGACTTTGCTGCTTCTGATAAAATCCGCGATGAGCTATTGAAGATTGGTATTCAAGTGAAAGACGGTAAAGATGGTGTGACGTGGACGGTGCAATAAGTGTCACACCACATATTGGATTGTTTTAACCACAGATAACTCAGACATAATACTGATAAACTATGCAATCATATCATTTTCCCAGACTGTTTCTTGCCCTTTTATTGTTTGTTGCGGCTTGTAATACTGACCCGAAGCCTAGCGATGTGGTCGTGGACGAAACACCAAAAGTAGTTGTCAATGCTCCAGCGTTTAGTGCAGACACCGCTTATAATTATATTCAAAAACAGTTATCGTTTGGGCCGAGAGACATGAACAGCAAAGGCCACGAAGCTTGTGCTGTTTTTTTGATTAGCGAAGCGAAACGATTTGCTGACACGGTTTACATGCAGCGCTTTGATGCCACAGGCTACGATGGCAAAACGCTTAAGAGCACTAACATCATAGCCTCGTTCAATCCTCAAGCTACTTCACGCATTTTGCTTTGCTCGCATTGGGACAGCCGCCCTTGGGCCGATCAAGACAGCAAAGACCAAGACAAACCTATTTTGGCGGCTAACGATGGCGCAAGCGGTGTGGGTGTGCTGCTTGAAATTGCGCGATTACTTAAAGCAAATCCAACTGCCAATATTGGCGTTGATGTTTTCTTTATTGACACTGAAGACTACGGCAAGTCGGGCTACGAAGACTCTTATTGCCTAGGCTCACAATATTGGGCAAAGAACTCCCACTTACTCGGCTACAAAGCCGACTTCGGCATTTTGCTCGACATGGTGGGTGCGCCCGGAGCGCAGTTTGCTCGTGAAGGCAATTCGGCTTTCAATGCCGGATGGGTGTTGGATAAGGTTTGGACAAACGCCAGTCAACTTGGCTATGGCTCGCGGTTTATTCAACAAAGCATCGGGCCGATTACAGACGACCATCTTTACATTAATAATATCATCAAAATCCCGACCATAGACATCATTCACTATGACCCTACTTCGCCTTCTCAAACCTTTGGTGCCTATTGGCACACGCATGAGGACGATATGGATGCCATTGATAAAGGCACGCTAGAAGCAGTGGGCCGCACGGTGGTTTACACGGTGTTTCAATACAATGCGGAGAAAGGAGTTAAACAGTAATGGTTTTAGATTACAAGCCTTCTTTTAATCGATAAGTAAACAAATCTGCGTGGCGGAGTTTAAGCTCATCGATCACGGCTTGTTTTTCGATAATGATTACCCTTTTCCCTGCCTTGGCGAGTTGTACGGCCAGCGCCAAACGCTGCGATTCATCAAGAATAACTGTTCCTTTTTTGTAGGTCACTTCATCAAACGTGATGGCCTCGGGAGTTTGCATCGCTTGGTCAAATAGAAATTGTAAATGTTGTCGGTTCACTTCGTCTGTAGCTTCGCCAATCAGCAGGCGATAGTCGGTTTGCTGTGCAAAAAGATTGAGTGCGCGATTGTCGCGCGGAAAGCAAGGCCCACCAAACCCATCGCCATACTGCAAATACTTTTGCCCAATGCGCGAATCGGCACCGATAGCTTGCAGGATTTTTTCGGGGTTGGCTCCGGCTTTCACGGCTAAGTCGCCCACGGAGTTGGCAAATGAGATTTTGGTGGTCAAAAAACAGTTAGTGGCTATTTTGCAAATCTCTGCACTCAGCGGA
>CANGXE010000146.1 GCA_947457525.1 Bacteroidota bacterium
AGCAAATTAAATGTCTTCAATCGCTCTTTGGTAAAGTCAATAAAGAGCTGCTGTTCGTCAGGATAGACAAACACTTTCAAGTCCATCAAATCTTCGGGCAGTTCCGTTTCGTAGTTGTATTTGATGTAGTTGAACTGTGTGGAGTACGTTAAGCCTTTTTCAGCATCCGGCAAAAGCATCAACACGATAAACGAAGTTTGCTTGGCTTCAAAATCTTGAAAATAATGCAGCGTAGCTTTTTTGCCGGAGTTCAAGGTGAGTTCTTCTGAAGGCAACTGCATGTTGTTTAATTGCTCGGTCAGCTCTGTAACCGACATGCTTCGTCCGTTTTGTTTGAGCAAGGCAAGTAGATGGCTTTTTTGCGTAGCCAACACTTGTTGGCGTTTTTCTTCGGCAGTTTTTTTCCAACTGCCGATGTTGATGGACATACTTTTTACAATAGATTTTTCGGGCAAAGGCAAAGTAGCTTTGACAGGGTCCTGATCGGTTTTGGGCAATTTAAAATCAATGATGGACAATGTGCCAACTTCACGCCACACGGGTGGAATGATGATATACATTTTGTCGTTCATCAATTTGTTAGCGTTGGTGTCTGCAACTGCACCAGGTTGTGCAATTAGCATATCCGGTATTTCGCTCAAGGTTTCTTTTACCGTTTTCTTTGGTTTTTCTTGTGAAAATACTGTGGCAAAAACTAATAACGCAATGACTGTAGTCGCAAATTTCATAGGTAAATTTTGTTGGCGAATAATAACCAAGTAGCAAGTTGCTAAAACTTTTTTAGCCATCATTCATTTTTTGCAGGTTTTATATTTCTTTTACCAAAAATCAATTTTCGAATGACACGTGAACAATACCTCAAACTGACTGCCGCACTTGCTGCCGGCTCACTTTTGCCTAAAGGATTATTAGCTGAAATCTTAGCGGACCCTACGTTAAGACGTAGCGATTTTGGTAAAGACTTTATTTGGGGAACAGCTACTGCCGCCTATCAGATTGAAGGCGCGTGGAATGTAGATGGCAAAGGTGAAAGTATTTGGGATCACTTTACGCACTATAAGAAAGGAAAAATCAAGACCAAAGAAAACGGTGATGTGGCTGCAGATTTTTACAATCGCTACGCTAGCGACATCGAGTTGATGCGCAAGATGAACATTCCGGCTTCGCGTTTTTCTATTGGTTGGAGCCGTGTGTTACCCGAAGGCAAAGGTGCAGTCAATCAAAAAGGACTTGATTTTTATCACCGTGTTATTGATAAATGCTTAGAGCAAAATGTAGCGTCTTGGGTTACTTGCTATCATTGGGATTTGCCCCAAGCATTAGAAGATAAAGGCGGCTGGGCGAACCGCGATGTGATTGGATGGTTTGAAGACTACGTGGAGTTGTGTGCCAAAACGTATGGCGACAAAGTGAAAAATTGGATGGTGTTCAACGAACCTATGGCATTTGTACCACTGGGTTATTTGATTGGTATGCATGCTCCCGGCCATGTCAACTTTGGTAAGTTCTATAAAGCAGTGCATAACGTGGTGATGTGCCACGGAGCGGGTGGACGGATTTTAAAAAACACGGTGAAAGACGGCAACATCGGCACCACGTTTTCGTGTAGTCACGTTGATGCAAAAAATGACAAACCTGCGAACGTAAAAGCTGCTCGTAGAGCCGATGCGTTTATCAATCGTTTATTCCTCGACCCGGTGATGGGGCGCGGCTATCCGACTAAAGATTTACCGGCTTGCAAACACATTGAAAAACACATCCAACCGGGCGATGAAGCCAAGATGAAATTTGATTTTGATTTTGTCGGCTTACAAAACTATTCGCGAATGATGGTATATAATCTGGGCTTAATTCCGATTATTCACTTTGCCAACGTTCCGGCCAAAAAGCTGAGCGAAAACATCACCGAAATGGGTTGGGAAGTTTATCCGGTGGGGATTTACAAGTTGATTAAGAAATATGCAGAGTATCCTGAAATCAAAAAGATTTATGTTACTGAGAACGGAGCAGCGTTTGAAGATGTAAATGTGAATGGTGAAATCAACGACACTAAACGCTTGGAATTTATTCAAAGTTATTTGCGCGAAGTGCTGCGCGCCAAAAACGAAGGCGCGCCTGTGGATGGCTATTTTATTTGGAGCTTTATGGACAATTTTGAATGGGCAGAAGGCTATCGTACTCGCTTTGGATTAGTGGGTGTAGATTTCAAAACTCAAGAAAGAACCGTGAAAGCTAGCGGCAAGTGGTTTGCCGATTTTTTAGCGAATAAGTAGCTGATTTTACATGATTTACAGATTTGTGTACACCCTGGCCGAAGGTTGTGAAGAGTTAAGCCGTGCAATTTCAATCAATAATTATATTTGTCGTCAAATAAAACCCGTGTCATGAAATTTATTGTTTCTACAACATCCCTTTTAAAGAGTTTGCAGATGATCAGCGGAGTAATCAACTCCAGCTCTGTGTTACCTATCCTTGAAGATTTCCTTTTTGATATTAATGGAGGAAATTTGACTGTTTTTGCTACCGATTTGGAAACTTCTATGAGTACCGAATTGAAAGTAGAATCGAAAGAAAATGGTCGAATTGCCATTCCTGCCCGCATTTTGCTCGACACGTTAAAAACTTTGCCGGAGCAACCGCTCACATTTAAAATAGATCAAAAAACTTTCGGTATTGAAATCACCTCCGAAACAGGTCGCTACAAATTGACTGGAGAAAATCCGGATGATTTTCCGAAAGTGCCACAACCGGAAGCAGTAACTGAAGTGACTTTGCCGGCATCGGCTTTGACCAATGCTATTGCGAAAACACTTTTTGCAGTGAGCAATGACGATCTTCGTCCGGCTATGACGGGTGTTCTTTTCCAAATGTCACCGGATGGTGTAGTGTTTGTTTCTACTGATGCCCATAAATTGGTGAAACTTCATCGCTCAGACGTGAAGGCAGCTAAAACAGCACAATTTATTGTGCCTAAAAAAGCGCTGAACTTATTGAAAGGAAGCCTTCCGGTTAACGAAAGTAGCGTGAGTGTGTCCTATAACAAATCGAATGCTTTTTTCACGTTCGAAAACACTAAGTTGATTTGCCGTTTGATTGATGCTAATTATCCCGACTACAACGCAGTTATTCCACAAAACAATCCAAACCGACTTTCTATTAATCGTTTGGAATTGCAAAACGCGATGAAGCGTATTTCAATTTATTCTAATAAAACCACTTACCAAGTTGTACTTTCTATTGCGGGCAGCGAATTGAAAATTTCTGCACAAGATTTAGATTTCAGTAATGAAGCCAATGAGCGTCTGACTTGTAGTTATGAAGGTGGCGATATGGATATAGCATTCAATGCTCGTTTTCTCATCGAAATGTTAGGTGTATTAGACTCTAATGAAATTGAAATTGAATTATCTACACCTACGCGAGCAGGAATTTTGCGTCCGGTTGAAAAAGCAGAACACGAAGATTTGTTGATGTTAGTGATGCCGGTGATGATTAATAACTAATCAAACCAGAACTTTTAATTATAAAAAAAGCCCTTCTAATCAAAAGGGCTTTTTTGTTGAATAATTTAGAGCGTTACTACTCTTTTACAATTCGTTTGGTTTGTTTAAACCCGTTGCCTTCTAGCTGAATAAAATACACACCGTTGTTCCATCCATTTAGATTTATTTCTGTGTTCGCAAAGTTTCCGGTTTTTTCTAAGATGCGTTGACCTAGCATATTGTTGATGGTAACGCGTTGGATGTTTTCGCTCGATTGAATGCGAATAATATCGGATGTCGGATTGGGAAAAACATTAATTTGTATAGATGCCTTTATCACAGGCACATTAACAGCGCCATCTAAAGAGTATTGTTTAAAAAAGTTCCAAATTTCTTGATTAGCATTGATGTCGCGGTTGGTCGGCCCGGAAGTAATATCGAGCAATGCACTCGGCCAAGTGTGACCACCGTTAAGCACTTTATAAAACACTACTTTGCATGTTCCTGAACAATTGGAGTAGCTTATTTTTTCTACGGTTGATAAATCAGTTGTGTTTGTGTTCGCCATAAAAACGGTATCACCATTCGTAGCACATTGATTTTTGTTTAACCAAAAATTGATAGTAGCCTCTGCGCCAAAAGAAGATGGGAATCCGTTGTAGTTAACGGTTGGGTCAGCCGTGCCATGTATTTGCATATAGGGCATTGGGCGAGTAAGTGTGCAGTTTGCTGCGGCAGTATCTGTTATTAAACCAGTTACCGAAGCGATAGCCGCAATTCTATTGCTGAGTTCACAAGCCATACGGTTGCTTTGATAGCCTCCGTTGCTCATACCACAACTATAAACGCGATTTAAATCAACGCTATAATTAGCATGCATAGTGTCTATCAATGCAGAGATGAAACCAATATCATCAACCGTAGATTGCATACCACCTAAAAAACCTGAGTTCCATGCTTTATTTACACCGTTTGGATAGACCACAATAAATTTTTCAGCATCCGATGTTTGGTTCATCATGCTGTATAGTTCTTGTTCGCTAGCTTGTGAAGTGTAGCCGTGTAAGTTAAACACCAATGGATATTTGGTATTGCTGTTGTAGCCGGCAGGCAGATGTATGCGATAATCGCGAACAAGACCATCAAAAGTAAATGAGCCTACTTGACTGAATAAGTGAGCGGCAAAAAAAGTGAATAGAATAAACGAGTATATTTTTTTCATGGGGGGTTATATTTTTCTATTAAGAACAATTTTTGCTAAAGAAGTTTAATCGAATATAATACAAAATAACTTAATGTCACTTACATAAAATAAAAACAGCCCTGTAGAAACTGCAGAGCTGTTGACTTGTTCACCAGTAATAAAATTACTTGATTACCTGAAGTTGTTTGTTTGTGATACCATTAGTGGTAATTAAAGTGATGTGGTAAATACCTTGTTGTAATTCAGAAGTATTCAATTCAATTTTTGAACTATTAAATTGACTTTCCATAACATTTTGACCTACTACATTGGTTACTCTAACCTTATTGATTGTCGTGCCAATTGCTTCAATAACGGCATATTGATTTGCCG
>CANGXE010000147.1 GCA_947457525.1 Bacteroidota bacterium
GCTGGGCGTAGTGAAGCGAAGGCGTAGCCGTACCAAAAACGTAGCTTACAAAGATTTAAAAGCAGTTATGAAATCACTCAAACAAGTATACGAAGCACCGACTAAAGATTAAGCAGAAAACGGATTGGCACTACTCGAAGAACAGTGAAACAAACATTATCCGATGATGGTAACAAGTTGGTTCAACAAATGGGAAAGGTTGAGCAATTACCTGTAGTATCCCAAAAAAATAAGAACCATTATTTACACCACTAATATTATCGAATCTATCCACAGCCAATTACGCAAAATAATCAAGAACAAACGCGTGTTCCCTTCGGATATGTCGCTGTTCAAACTGCTTTACTTAGTGCAGCAAAACCTAAAAGTTGACTGGGAAGGTCCCATGTTACGATGGCGACAAACCTATGCGCAAATGATGATACTGTTTGAAGAACGAATGACCCAACCTCAAAACAAATAACAATGGATTTTAGAAGGCATTTACAACCAGAGTACCCCAGTTCTTCCAATTATTAAGCGAAGCATACTTGGTCGGTAAAATAAATAAAGGTCTCTGACCTTTTAATATAAGAATGTCCACTCCGCATACCCAAAAATAACATTCGTGTACAACCATTCGTGCATTCGTGGCATAAATGTTTAACTCTCCGTACGTGAAGCCATAGGTGCTTGTTCCCATGCTTTGCCGTAGGAAAACCTCCCTCAAATAAAAGATAGCGTCCCCCATCAATTAACGCATGGCGGGTGGCTACCCGCCATCCCAGTTGTGGCAATAGATGCACGGCCAGTCCGTTTTATAGCGGAGCGTTCAAGAACGGACGTTTTTCTTTGTACTTTTTTTAAAAAAAAGTACAAAGAAAAACTCTACCCCAAAAACCCTTACATTTCTCTCAAGACCCCAAAAAACCCACCAAAACCCATTATTTTAACACCCCCCCTTTCCTACACATAAATAGGCACTTTCAAACGCTCCATTTACACTTTCAAAACATCCGTAAACAGAAAATCCATTTCCTAAATACCATAATCCTTCCCCCTAGTCTTAATCAGTTTCAACTACACGCCACAGGCAAATTGTAGCCAACGAAAATTCCAAACAATTTATCCACCACAGATTGGTGGATAAGATAATTCTTCTAAATTGCGGCTCAAATCAAGAAACAAAACAGGGTGGCTATGGCGACCCTTTTTTATCGCGGAAAATGGATATTTCGGTTTACATCGCTGAGCTTTTATTGACCCACGAATGTGTCATCATTCCGGGGTTTGGTGCGCTGTTGGCCAACTATAAACCGGCTGACATTCACCCGACCACTCATGTTATTTTGCCTCCGGCAAAAGCTATCACGTTCAACCGAAACTTGCAACACAATGACGGTCTGCTCGTGAACTTCGTAGCCGAAAGGCAAGGCCTTTCGTTTGACGAAGCGAAAAACGTAGTGTCTAATTGGGTAGGCGCATCGAAGAGTTTGCTGAAAAGCAACGAGGAGGTGTCGCTGCGCAAAATCGGGCGCTGTCACAACGACATCGAGGGCAACACCCAGTTCTACCCCGATGAAACGGTGAATTATCTCAAATCTTCGTTTGGGTTAAAAGCCATCACGGTGGCGCCTGTTATTCGCGGCAAGCAGATTGACTTCACCGACAAGTTTAAGGACGAAACCAAACAACGCACCACCACCGCGCGCAAACCTTGGCGAATGGCGGCTTTGCTGTTGATTTTGATTATGGCCGGAGCCATTGCTCAGTTGATGTGGATGGGCGTAGAGATTAAAGGCCTGAACCTGGATGAAGCCGGAGTATTGAGTTTTATTACCAAACACTTTGGCAGCGAACCGAACATTAAACCATTGCCGATTGAAGTAGAAGCGGAAACGCTCGAAGCTGAAGAAGTAGCCACCGACACTACTTTCAGCACGGCAGAAGACGACACGGCTTTGGCCTTGGCAGAAAACATCAAAGTGGAAGAAAGTCAGCCGGACGAAGAACAGTACGTGATCGTGAAAGAACAACGCGAATACACCCCGGCTAACAATAAATACTTTGTGATTATCGGTGCGTTTATAGAAGAAAAAAACATTGCTGCGGCCACGGCTCGTTTGCAAGAGCGCTTCCCCGACTCGGTTATCCTAATTCAAAAAGGTAAACGCCTGACTAAAGTCGGTTACTCCGTAGGCAATAATTTTAGACAAGCCGTAGAAAAACTGAAAGAAGTGCAAACCCAAGACGACTCCACGTATTGGTTGTATAGCAACAAATAATTCGATTTATTTTCCCCTCAAATACCCCAACATCAAGGCTGCGGCTTTCTCCGAAGCGCCTTGCTCTCCGAGAATGTGTTTTAATCGGGTGTAGCCTTCCGTGATTTTAGCTTTGCCGGGGGCGCTGAGGATGTAGTTGAGTTCTTTGACCAAGCGCGCTTCGTTCACATCGGCTTGTATCAGTTCTTCGACCACCCGCTCATCGCAAATCAGGTTTACAATGCAGATATAGTTGATGTTTTTGATAAGTGATTTCGCAATGTAGTAAGACACCCAACTGCCTTTGTAGGCAATCACCTCCGGCACATCGTGCAGCGCTGTCTCTAAGGTGGCGGTGCCTGAAGTCACGATAGCGGCTTTGGCTCGTTTCAGCACTTCGTAAGTCTTATCCATTTCTAGTTGCACAGGATGTTCGCCTATCATTTGGCGATAGAACTCCTCTCCTATGTTGCTCATGCCCGTGACTACAAACTTTTCATTGGGGAAATGTTTCACCACTTTTAGGTATTCGTGCAAGAGTGCGCCTATTTCTTGCTTGCGGCTGCCGGGCACTAAAGCGATGATGTTTCGCTCGGAGGAAGTTGGCGGAGTTTCTTTCTGCAATTCATCGAGCAAGGGATGCCCTACATAATCTACAGCCACATTATACTTTTCGTAAAAGGCTTTTTCGAAGGGAAAAATCACAAACATCCGCTCTACATATTCCTTCACTTTATAGACCCGAGCTGTTTTCCACGCCCAAAGCTGCGGAGATATGTAATAGAAAATACGAATATTGTTTTGCTTCAAGAACTTAAACAAGCGAAAGTTGAACCCCGGGTAATCAATCAAAATCACTACCTCGGGGCGAAACGCGAGGATGTCTTTCTTGCAGAAACTGATGTTTCTCAAGATGGTGCCGAGGTGCTTCACCACTTCAAAAAAACCCATGAAAGCTAAGTCGCGAATATGCTTTACCACCTCGCCACCGGCTGCGGCCATCTTGTCGCCACCCCAGCAGCGTATCTCTGCTTCGGGGTCTTGCTGCTTTAGCGCCAAGATAAGATTAGCTCCGTGTAAATCGCCCGAAGCTTCTCCGGCAATGAGGTAATAGCGCATTAGAGAATAAACTTAACGTAGATAATCGGCAGCGACCAAAGGATAGTGGCGCCTATCACGCCACGTGCGGCATTGTAATAGTTTCGGTTGATGACCAAAAAGAAAAACGCTAGGTTGAGAATACAACCAAAGCTTAAGATTTTAGCCGCAATGCTCGGTATCTTTACGCTGGCCACATACGCCTCCCAACTCATCCCTTTCATCTGCAACACATAGAAAAAACCAAAGGCAAAAATCGGTAAGATTAATGCCGGTAAGAAACCGATCAAAAAATTATCCCACTTGTAAATGGTGGGCGTTGGGTTGAGCATTCTGTCGAGCATAACGGTGGTTTTACAGATTAAAACGGTTATTGTCTAGTTGTGGTATGTCGTCCGGCTTATGCGGAGAACCAAACTCCCAGTTGGCATTGATAAACGGAATGACGTGATGTGCCGTCAAGTCATGGTGCACCGGCACCACGCTCACATAACTATTCGCTAAAGCCCATTCGTCTGTGTCTTGGCCATGGTCGTGGTTTACGAACTTGCCCGTTAGCCAATAATACTTGCGGCCCATCGGGTCGGTGCGCTCGTCATATTCTTCCTCCCATTTGGCCTCTGCTTGTCGGCAAATCTTCATGCCTTTGATGTCTTGGGCAGCGCCTTTCGGAATGTTTACATTCAGCAAGGCATATTTCGGCAAACCATATTTCAGTATCAACGAAGCGATATGGTTGGCAAACAAAGCCGCAGTAGAAAAGTCGGCATCGTGAGCGTAATCGCAAAGCGAGAAACCAACGGAAGGAATACCTTCTAGGCTGGCCTCCATGGCTGCGCTCATGGTGCCGGAGTAAATAATATTGATACTCGAATTGCTCCCGTGATTAATACCACTCACGCAAAGGTCGGGTTGGCGATGCAAGACCTTGTCTACGCCTAACTTCACGCAGTCGGCTGGTGTACCGCTACATTCGTAGGCCTTTATATCGCCAAAAATATTCGACTTCTTGAGCCGAAGCGGGTTATTGATGGTGATAGCATGACCCATGCCTGACTGTGGTGAGTCCGGGGCAACGACCACTACTTCTCCTAAGTTACTGACCGCTTCTACCAAAGCACGGATGCCGGGGGCGGTTATTCCATCATCATTTACGACTAATATCAACGGTTTGCTCATGGGGCGAATGTAGTGAAATCGGCAAAACGAGAATGTAAAGCGTCTAATAATTTTCGGTAAGAAAACCCACACTGCATATTACCAAAAAGATGGTTTTATTTGCGGCTCGAAAAAAAACACCCAACCATGAGTTTACAATGCGGAATTGTGGGATTACCCAACGTAGGAAAATCAACCTTATTTAATGCCCTTTCTTCGGCCAAAGCACAAGCGGCCAACTTCCCTTTCTGCACCATCGACCCCAACATCGGGGTGGTGACGGTGCCCGATGCACGTCTAAAAACACTAGAAAGCTTAGTTAATCCACAGAAAGTAATTCCAACTACTATAGAGTTTGTTGACATTGCGGGCTTGGTGAAAGGCGCGAGCAAAGGTGAAGGCCTCGGCAACCAGTTTTTGGGCAACATCCGCTCGGTAGATGCCATCATCCATGTGGTGCGCTGCTTCGAAGATGATAACATCATTCACGTTGACGGCTCGGTGAACCCCGTGCGCGACAAAGAAATCATCGACACTGAGTTGCAGTTGAAAGA
>CANGXE010000148.1 GCA_947457525.1 Bacteroidota bacterium
ACTTAGAAGGATTAAATAAATGGAAGTCTCCGACTTCCGTAAACTCACTTACCATAAAACACCTCCTCTAAAATAGTTATAGGTAACAATCCGCATTCTCCCGAATAATCTTTAGCACTACTATAAACATATCGCTGTGCGCTATCTACCAATTTTGCTCGTACCGGATTTTCATGTAAGTAATCTATTTTCTGTTTCGTAAAACTTGTACTAACTAACTCAATCGGATGATTATCCTGTTGCCAAAACTGATAGTGTTGATTATTGCTATTGCTTTCCCCTGCTGATTTGAATAACCATAACATCCAGTTCTTTCTGCTTTCAATCGGTGAGTTGATTGCCTCAATAATTTTTGCAGATGTAAACTTCTTAAAATCTCGCATAATATCCGAAAGCGAGCCTGATCCTTTTCTAGAAATTACTATATGGATGTGGTTGGGCATAATTACCCAAGCATGCAATATTAAACCTTTGTTAGCTATACAATAACTTAAACTATCCACCACAATATCACAATAGATGCTTCTCGTAAATACATCCACCCATTGGACTGTAGCACATGTCACAAAGTAAGCACCATCATGGTCATTAAATTTGTAGGCAAAACCCATACTTCGAATTTACAAATAAAGTCTAAGACTTTATTCTATAAAAAGTTCCAAGTGCGCTTCGCTTAACACTTGGAACAACAAGTTGGAGCAAAGGGATTGTCGTACTGTTTTTTTGACAACCGCCCGGGCTATTAAATCTGCTCGGGAAAAGGATCTTTGAACACCGCGCCCACAAAAAACGCTGGAAGTTCTTCGTCTGTCAACAGGCAATGGTGGAGTTGTTGCTGTATTTTAGCTTGATCCATGTCTTGCCCGATAAACACTATTTCGTTTTGTCGGTCGCCAAAGTTGGGGTGCCATTTTTTGAGCACAATGTCTAAATCTTCTGCTGCGATATTCCATTCGGCTCGGGGAATGGTACACCACCACACTCCGGCTTTTTCTAACCGCGAACTGCCTCCGGCTTGGCTCCAGTTGATGGCATCATCGGGGCGAGAGGCTAAATAGAACATACCTTTGCTGCGGATGATGGTGTTGGGAAACTGTGCAGTCAAGAAATGCCAGAACCGCTCGGGATGGAAAGGTTTTGGGTCTCTGAACACAAAGGAGCTGATGCCATACTCGTCTGTTTCGGGCACATGGTGCGCTTTCTCCAGTTCTTTTATCCATCCGGCAGATGACTGTGCTTTATCAAAATCAAACAAGCCGGTGTTGAGCAGATGCTCCGTAGCTACGTTGCCAAATTGGGCGTCAATAATTCGCGCATCGGGGTTGAGTTTTTGCAACATGCTTTTGAGCAGCGCTGCATCGCCCTCTCCGATAAGGTCTGTCTTGTTGAGGACGATAACATTTGCGAATTCAATTTGGTCGGTGAGCAGGTTGACAATGGTGCGTTGGTCGCGCTCATCGTCTGTGAGCTTTCTATCCGCCAAACGCTCTGCGCTGCAAAAATCGTGAAAGAAATTATAGCCATCCACTACCGTCACCATGTTATCTATCTTCGCCCAGCGGCTTAAATCAATGTTGTCATCTTCGTTAGCAAAGGAAAAGGTTTGCGCCACGGGTACCGGTTCGGAGATGCCTGTGCTTTCAATCAGCAGATAGTCAAAGCGATTTTCTTTGGCTAGTTTTTCTACTTCAATCATCAAATCTTCGCGCAAGGTGCAGCAAATACATCCATTACTCATTTCTACGAGTTTTTCTTCGGTGCGCGAAAGGGTGTTGCCGTTTTTTACCAGTTGTGCATCTATGTTCACCTCGCTCATGTCGTTTACAATCACTGCTACACGCAGTCCTTCTTTGTTGTGAAGCACGTGGTTTAGCAAGGTTGTTTTGCCCGCTCCTAAAAATCCGCTCAAGACCGTGACGGGCAAAGGCTTAGTCAATACATTATTCATATATCATTATTTATTATTTGAAAAATAAGTTCAATAAAAAATGCAGCGACAGACCTGCTGCCGCTGCGTTACCATATCTTGGAACAGATGAGCCGACTATTGAATGTTAACCGGAAAGACCACATCAATATCTGTATCGCCCGGAGTTTCGGTGCCGTCTTTCACGCCCGGTTGGTGGCGAAGTACTACGTTGATAGCGCCACTGGATGCCGCACCGGTGGTCCAAAGCGATTCTAAACCTACAGGCAAGTTGTTACCGTCTTTATCGGTAATTGTTACATTGATGTTAGCGGTGATGTTTTTGAACACAAAAAGATGTTCGTCTGCTTCTTCCAAAATTTCGGAAGTAACATTATCCAGCACACCGTCAAGCTTAGCAAATAGCATTACGTTGGCTTTATAGGTTTTACTTGGGTCTAGTTTGATGGTGTCTATCACCGTTGGTGGATTGCCGCCAATGCCATCTGGATCCTCCCAGCTAAATGTGCCCGCAGCAGCATTGGTTGCACTATCCACGAACATCACCTGGATTTTAGATATAGCATCATGCTCATGGTCATGATCATCATCGTCCGGTTTGCAAGATTGGATGGAGGCTAAGAAGCCGAAAACGATAAGGGAGAAGATTAAGGATAATTTAGTTTTTTTCATGATATGTTTTTTTAGTTTAGAGAATGTGGTTTGGATGAAATAAAAAATGGTACAGATACTTTTAGAGAAACATTGATGCCGCGTTCATCAGCAAAATAGCGGAACCTATTGAGGTAATCTCGATAGGCAGTATTCAAAGCGTTGGCCACAGCCACATTGAGATGAACAGGCTGTTGGCGGATGGCAAATGTAGCGCCCGCTTCAAAGTTCAACAACCAATAGCCTGGAGGCGGTGGAAGATAATCTTGATTTTGCGGAGCTAATTTTTGTTGTAAAACAATTTGTGCGCTTGCGCCCAGATACAATCCTTTTACTTGTTTAAAATCGCGAAAGGTGTAGCGCAAGCCATGCTCAAATCGTTGCGGTGGCATCATGATTAACCATTCATCGGCTGTTCGGTTCCAAGCGCGTAGCAGTGATATTCGGTTAGTTAACTCGATGCCTCGGTAAGGCTTAATCGTTAGGTTTACATCACCACCGGTGAGCGAAACATCATCTTGTGTGTAATCAAAAGCGGGGTAAGCACCACGGATGGTCAACTGCGAAGTGAGCGTGGGTTTGGCATAAATAAAATCTTGAATGAAGTATTGATAAAAACCAACCGAGGCAGAGAGCCAAGAGAAATCGGCTTGAAAGCTTGTTGACAGATCAAAGGACATCTCTTGCTTTAAGTCAGCATCGCCCCGCTCAAAAGAAGCAGAACCATGATGCACCCCATCGGCATAAAGTTCGACCACTTGCGGAGCGCGCCAAGCCGAAGCAAGGTTGATGTTCCATTTAAGATTTTCTGTAATATGATAATCAAGCCCTAAACTTCCGCTCGGCACCAGCCATTGACTCTTGGGTTTAGCACCACCTCGGCTGCTCGGCAAAAAGGCCTGCAACCAGCGATAGTCTAACCGCACTCCGGCTTCTAGTTCTATCTTGCGATAGTTCCAGCGCTCTACGGCAAACACGCCTCCGGCAAAATTCCAAAACCCGGGAATGAAGTAACCATAGTTGTAATTATTGGTTTGGGTCATGCCATTAAACCCAACTACACCCGAGAAACCTTTCACGGGTTTATGTTCCCAGTTTACATCGGCAGAAATGGTTTGAATAGCAAATTGAAAACCCGGGCGGTTGTCATTATCGCCAAGCGGTTTGTGCTTATCGTACTCGGTGCGTTGGTTATGTTGAAAGGCCAACACGATGCTCATATCGCCTGCTTTGCCGGTGTTGAAATATACCTTAGCTTTAGCCAATTGGTGAAGGATGTCCTGATAAGGGCGATTGATGTTGTAGGTAAAGCCCGACAACTCTCTTGGCACTTTAGACTCGATGGCTTGTTGCAAATCGGTGAGGTTGTGGAAATGGGCAGCAGAAAGAATACCGATTTTTGTTTTGAAAAAACTGTAGAAAATTTCTACGCCATAGTTCGACTTTTTCCAACCACCGGCCACCGAAAAATTGCCTTCTTGCACACCAGTGTTCTTCAGCCAATAGTTGGGTGTGCGCGAATTGCCGCCTCTGCGAAAAGTGCCTTGCACCCGCCAAGACAAAGGAGCCAACTTAGCATGATTACCTTCAAGGATACCCGATAAATTCACCTCTGCATTGTTGGAATAGACAGCCGTGTTAAACTCGCCACCGATGCCGGGTGTGGTAGGCAAAGCTGCAGGGTCTATCAAGATAACTCCTCCGATGGCATCGCTGCCGTAGCGCAAAGAATTAGCCCCTTTCACTACCGTTATTCGTTTCGCAATAAATGGATCAATCTCCGGTGCGTGCTCGGTGCCCCATTGCTGACTTTCTTGACGCACGCCATTGTTTAAAATCAATACCCGATTGCTATGCAAACCATGAATCACGGGCTTTGAAATAGTAGCACCTGTGTTGAGTGTAGTTACTCCCGGCAGCTTACTCAAGGTCTCGCCCAAGGTTAATCCTTTTAGTTTGCGCAGCTCCGCTCCTTCCAACTGTTCCACGTGCTGTGTCACATGACTTTCTTTGCGGTGTTGCATCACCTCCACTTCATTCAGGTGTTCTTCTTTATGGTTAAGCTTCACGCGCAAAGTGGTGTCGCCATTGAGCTGAAAACTAAAGAGCGAGGTTTCGCAACCGATGTGCGTGATGGCTAAAGTGACTTTGCCGGCACAAAGATTACTCAACAAGAAACGTCCTTTAGAATCAGTTTGTACGTTCTGCTCGGTTTCCAGCAACACTACGTTTGCACCATCCAAAGCATCTACAGAATTTTCATCCATAATTCTGCCTCGGATAGACAAGCGACAGTCTTGACTAAAAGCCAAACTACCGACACCAAATACCAATAAACATACGCACAAGAAATAGCGCATTTACTTTATAGATTTACACCAATA
>CANGXE010000149.1 GCA_947457525.1 Bacteroidota bacterium
AGTGTTACCCAAATTGTGGTAAGATTTAGCTTTGATAATCGGATCAGCGTTGTTTTGTGCGCAAAGCTGAAATTGCTTTTCGGCTTCTTCGTAGCGCTTTTGTTTATACACGGCATCACCCAAATTGAATGCGGCTTCCGGCATGTTGTTTTTTCGGTCCAAGGCTTTTTTGTACTGCGCTTCGGCATCGGCATAATTTCCCTTCGAAAATTCTTGATTGCCCAAACGCGTATCGTTCTTCTCGGGTTTTGAAGAAAACGGAATTGTTTTCTGGGCTAAAAGAATAGTAACATTCCCTAGTAGTAGAATAGCCCATGCAGTTAAACGATAATTTACTGTTTTCATGCCCATCGTTTTAAACCATAAAATTTTCGTTCACTCAACATCCATTCTATCAGTAACAAGATGGAAGCTATAGCTAAACACCATTGGTACTGATCATCAAAATCGGTAAAAATATATTCTTCAAAATCTTTTGTTCCCATTCTGCCGAGCTCTTTCATGATGGTTTGCACTTCATCTTTGCCGCTGCCGAGTAGCATATATTTACCTTTGCCTTTTTCAGCAATGTCGCGCAACATAGTCGGGTTCATTTTTGAAAGAACAATGCTGCCGTCTTCTTCACGCTTGTAGTCAGACCCAACAGGAATTGGGCCGCCATTATCAGTGCCCACACCAATAGTGAAAATTTTTACGCCTTCTTTTACAGCTGCTTCAATGGCTTCATCAGTGCCGCCTTCATTATCCTCGCCATCGGTGATAATAATGAGTGCTTTATGTTTAGTGTCTTCTTTCACAAAACTTTTACGCGCTAAGTCAATAGCTTCGGCTATGTTTGTTCCTTGCGTAGGTACTAGGCGAGGACTGATGGTTTTGAGATACATTCTGCCGGCACTATAGTCAACGGTGAGTGGCATTTGCAAATACGCTTTCCCGGCAAAAACAATCATCCCGAAACGGTCATTGCGCAGCTCATCCATAAAGTGCGACACAAAGTTTTTAGCACGTGCCAAACGACTTGGTTTGATGTCTTCGCTCATCATCGAATTAGACACGTCCATTGCTACAACCACATCAATACCTTGGCGTTTTACTTTCTCTTGTCGAGTGCCAATCTGTGGATTGGCAAACCCCAAAACAATAAATACAAAAGCAAATTGCAGTAAGAAGAATTTAAGCCAAATTTTGCCAGAGCTTCTTTCCGGTGACAATTCACGCATCATCTCCGGCTTACCGAGTTTGGCTAAACTCTCTGTTACCCAATGACGATAAAAGGCGAACAGCAACGTGAACGGCACGATGGCTACCAACATCCATAAATACTCTATGTGTTCAAATCGAAACATGGCCTAGGGTAAACTTCTTAAAAACAGGTAACGCAATAAAATATCTAATCCAACGAGTAATGCCGCTATCAAAGCAAACGCATGAAACTTTTCTGTTTTGCGTTCATAGGCGCTCACTTCAATCTTTGTTCTTTCTAGTTTATCAATCTGAGCGTATATATCTTTTAAGCGTTTGTTGTCCGTGGCGCGGAAATATTGCCCGCCTGTTTTTTGCGCAATTTCTTTCAATAGTTTTTCATCAATCTGCACATCTGCATAATCGAACATCAATTGCCCGTCCATAGTCATCGCCACAGGTGTCATCGCTTTGCCGTTGGTGCCTACACCAATGGTGTAAACACGAACACCAAATTGCATGGCAATGTCAGAAGCCGTCATCGGGTCAATCAATCCTTTGTTGTTTACCCCATCAGTCATCAAGATAACTACTTTGCTTTTTGCTTCGCTCTCTTTCAATCGTTGCACTGAAGTGGCCAATCCCATGCCAATAGCTGTACCGTCTTCCAGTAAACCATTCTTAATTTCCTTCAATTGATTTTTGATAATGTTATGGTCAATGGTGACCGGACATTGCGTAAAACTTTCTCCGGCAAAAACCACTAGCCCCATGCGATCATGCGCGCGACCATCAATAAAATTGCCGGCTTCGGCTTTAGCGGCTTCTAGGCGATTGGGCTTAAAATCTTTGGCGAGCATAGAGGTAGAAACGTCAATAGCTATCACAATATCTATACCTTCGGTAGTCACTTTTTCTTCTTCAAAAGAAGTTTGCGGACGAGCTAGAGCAACAATGAGTGATGCCAAAGCCAAAAAGCGCAATACCCAACTTGATTTTTTGAGTATGGCTTTCAGCGGAGTGCCAAATTTTTGGAAGGCATTGGTGTCCGAAAATTTGATGGTTGGGAAATTTTTAGCAGACAAAAAATACCACCAAGCTAATGCCAACAACAGCAACACCGGCAGGAGATACAACACCCACTTGTCTGCAAAAACAATATGTGACCAGCCGTTAAACATTGTTTTTAGTGGTTGAAGTCTGCTCTTCGGCAGGTTTAGTTATTTCAATAAATTCTAATGCGTTTTGCATGGCTTTGGTATTTACGTCCGGCATCGGAGCCATCTTCGCAAATTTCACCAAGTCGCCATTGCGCAACGTGTCGAGTAATAATTTTTTGGCGATATCATTAATGGGATAAAGCTCCAAACGAGCAGCAATTTCCTCTGTGGTTTCTTCCAACGCCAACCAGCGATAGCGATACTCTAAATACAAACGCAGTATGTCAGTGAGGCGAGTGTAATATTGCTTATGCTCATCTTTTTGCCACAACTTTTCTTCTTCGAGTTTCTTCAACTCCTTGCGGGCCCATACGTGAGCAGGGTCTTTGGGCACAAACCGATCAGGAGCCGATTTTTTCTTGCGCTTCTGCTCACGATACATAATGATGCCGGCTATGATGAGCATGATTAAAAAAGCTAATGGGTAGATATAATTACTAAACTCATCCCAAGCCCAAGGCATGTCCATAGGCGCCTTGATGACTTTGAACGGTTGCGTAGTGTCTACATCAAGCGTGTTTACGCGAATAAATTCGTACGTAGAAACTATAGTATCTACCTTGCCACTCGCATTTTTTGCGACAAAGGCCACCGGCCCCAAGCGATAGTCGCCACTGTCATAAGCGGAAACAGCAATAACTTGTGACCAAACTTTTTCGGCTTTAGTAATTTCGCTCACCGAAACCACATCCATGGTGCCTATGGAATCTTTGATTTTCGGTAATGAAATTTGTGTGCCGGCAGGAGAGTTTATGGTGAATTTTACGTTTAATTTGTCGCCAATCAAAATGGTGCTGCTATCGGCTTTGAGCGTAGCTATCACATTTTGTGCTGTGGAAAATTGCACACCACCCACAAAAAAAATGATGGTGGTAACCAAGCGAATGAAATAATTTTTAATAGCTCGTTTCATCGTTTAGCTCCTCTACGTTTAAACATATTCATCAATGAAACAGCATAGTTGGCTTCGGTGTCTATGCTCTCGAGTTGCGCTCCGCTTTTAGCAAACAATTCGCGTGTTTGTCGTTGGTTGTCGACAAACTTTTTTTCGTAAGCCATCCGCAATTGCTTGTTGGAAGTATCTACCCATTGTTCTTTGCCGGTTTCCGAATCTAGCACGTGAATTAAACCTACATCTGGTAGACGAACTTCGCGTTCATCATATATGTGCAAGCCAATCAAATCGTGTTGTCTCGCCACAATGTTCACTGCTTTGCGCATCTCTTCGGCATTAGCTTGGCTCATAAAATCAGAAAGTAAGAACACAATGCTTTTCTTCTTCACCATACTACTAAAATATTTCAGCGCTTCAGGCAAGTTCGTGCCTTTCCCTTGCGGATGAAAATCATATATATCTGAAATGATACGCAGAATATGAGATTTACCTTTTTTGGGCGGAATAAATTTTTCGATGTGGTCGCTGAAAAACAGCACGCCTACTTTGTCATTATTGGTGATGGCCGAAAACGCTAACACGCCACTTATCTCTGCAATCAAGTGGTTCTTAAAATCGTTTTGCGTGCCGAAAAATGAACTTTGACTGACGTCTATCATCAGCATCACCGTCAACTCACGTTCTTCTTCAAATACCTTCACAAAAGGTTTTCGATTTCTTGCTGTCACATTCCAATCTATCAATCGCACATCATCACCATATTGATATTCTCTCACTTCGTTAAACGAAATACCTCTTCCTTTGAACGCTGAATGATAGCTACCCGAAAAAATCTGATTGCTCAGCTTTCGAGTTTTGATTTCTATCCTACGGAGTTTTTTCCGCTTTTCTTCTTGCGTGATCATCTTTCAGTTGTCTGTTGCTAGTTGTCAGTTGCCCGTTGTCAGTGTGGTTATTTAAGGTCAGCTTTGTTAAGATAATTAACAAATCCACGCAGTAATTTTCGGCACTCAACGAGTATTTCTAGTGCTTGGTTTAACTCATTTTCGTTAATGAAACCTAAGTCGTACGATAAATACATTTGTGTTTCCAATTCATATTGAGAGCCTCTCGAAACATATTGAAATTGAATAGTTTCTTTTTGATATTGTCTGCAACACCCTTCGGCAATGTTTGAGGGAATAGAAACAGCGGCTCGTCTCATTTGCGCAGCTAACCCATACATTTCTTCTTTAGGAAATTTTGCGGTCAGTTTGTAAACAGCACAAACTAAAGTTCTTGCTTTCTTCCAAGCATCAAGCTCTGTGTAAGAGTTTAAAGAAGGCATTCGATGATGTTTAGGTTTAATAATAATTACGTTAAACTTCTGTCAACAGACAACTAACAACGGACAACCGTTACGGCACTTCCACCGCGTTCAAAATCTCACTAATAATTTCTTCTGAAGTCATGTTTTCAGCTTCGGCTTCGTAGGTTAAGCCAACACGATGGCGCAACACATCATAACAAATCGCGCGAACGTCTTCCGGTATCACATAACCTCTACGTTTGATAAATGCGTAAGCTTTGGCGGCTAGCGCTAAGTTGATGCTGGCGCGAGGCGAACCACCGTAGTTGATGAATGG
>CANGXE010000150.1 GCA_947457525.1 Bacteroidota bacterium
AATTCATCTTCGTACAAACATAAAACTCTTGTCAAACATTCATTCTATAACTGATTTTAAAACACTCGCTCGCCACATTTCTTTAGTAGAGAATGAAGCAGACGGAGCAGATGCTTTGTTGGAGCAGTTAGTTCCTTTTCCCATCCCTATTATTGGTTTTACCGGTCCTCCGGGAGCTGGAAAAAGTACGCTACTCAACGCTGTAATGAGCATTTTATTGGAGCAAGGCAAAAAAATCGGGTTGGTTTTGGTAGATCCCTCTTCGCCTTTCAATTTAGGCGCTTTATTAGGTGATAGACTTCGGTTGAGTGCACATTTCAATAATCCTAATCTGTTTATTCGTTCCTTGGCTTCGCGAGGTTCACTGGGAGGATTGAGTGATAAAATAATGGAAGTAACGCAAGTGATGAAAGCGTATCCTTTTGATTATATTTTTATCGAAACCGTAGGCGTAGGGCAAAGCGAAGTGGAAATTGCAGGTTTGGCCGATACGACTGTGGTTATTTTGGTGCCGGAGGCGGGCGATGGCATTCAAGCTATGAAAGCCGGATTGATGGAAATTGCTGATTTGTTTGTGATTAATAAAGCCGACCGTGCGGAGGCCGATGTGTTGGTCAACTCGCTAGAGCATCAATTGCACTTGAGCGGGCGCGATGAAGTAGCGGTACTTAAAACGGTGGCCGTTGAAGCCAAAGGTGTGCCAGAATTGATTGAAAAATTACAATCCAACACCAACTATCACAATGAAGAACGCAAGCTGATTTTACTGACAGAAAAAGCATTGCGCATTATTGCTAAAAGACGCATGAAAGGATTTGATGTAGAAGCTTTACGAAGTGGCTTACGGACGGGTTTAAAGCAACCTCATTTCAATCTGTATCATTTTTTGAAAGCACAAGTTTGAATATTAAAACAGCTTCTTTCAGAAATGTTGCAAAAAGTCGTTTGGATGTGATAACAATTTCGGTTTGTGACCGTTAAAATTTATGTTTACATCATTCCTAATGTTGGAGAGCCAATAGTTTGAACGAAAAAGTGAAATAACACTATACATGAAAAAAATAATTATCGCCTTTTCGGCAGGGTTTTTATTATTGGGTAGCTTGGCATTCGCCCCTAATAACTACTTCGAAATATCTAAGAACCTCGACATTTTTGTTACCCTTTATAAAGAGTTGAACACTTACTATGTAGATGTGTTAAAGCCGGAGAAATTGATGCAGTCCGGCATTACGGAAATGCTTCAAAGTTTGGACCCATACACTGATTTTATTCCGGAAGAAGATATGGAAGATTATCGTATGCAAACTACTGGCAAATATGGCGGCATTGGTGCTATCATTGGCACACGTGATGAATGGGTAATTATCTCCGATCCGTATGAAGGATTTCCAGCGGCAAAGGCAGGATTGAGAGCCGGAGACAAAGTGATAGAAGTTGCGGGCAAAAGCACAAAAAAATACAGAACCGATGAAGTGAGTGCTTTGCTTAAAGGCAAGCCCGGCACAGAGGTGATTGTGAAAATTATGCGACCCACAGTATCGGGTGTGGAGCAGGAAATGACGCTTAAATTGATTCGCGAAGAAATCAAAATCAAAAACGTGCCTTACTATGGTATGTTCGAGAACAACATCGGCTATATCCGCTTAAGCAACTTCACTGACAGAGCCGGGGCAGAAGTGAAAGCTGCATTGCAGCTGCTCGAACAAAAGAATAAACTCAAAGGCATAGTGCTCGATTTGCGTGGCAATCCGGGCGGCTTATTGAATGAAGCAATCAATGTGGCGAATGTATTTGTCGACAAAAATTTAGAGATTGTTTCCACGCGTGGAAAAACCAGTGATTGGAACAAACCTTTTTATTCTACCAACGATATTGTTGATGGCAAAACACCTGTAGTAGTTTTAGCCGATGGCGGTTCTGCTTCTGCATCTGAAATCGTGGCAGGCTCATTACAAGATTTTGACCGTGCGGTTATCATCGGGCAAAAAACATTCGGCAAAGGTTTAGTGCAAAGCACACGCGCTTTACCTTATGGTGCAAAATTGAAAATTACCACTGCTAAATATTACATTCCTAGCGGTCGCTGTATTCAAGCCATCAATTATGCGGAGAAGAACGAAGACGGCAGCGTGAAAAAAATCCCGGATAGCTTGAAAGTAGCGTTCAAAACGGTGAAGAGCGGGCGAGTAGTTTACGATGGCGGAGGAATAGACCCAGACATTGCTATTGAACCCGAGAAACTATCTGCGCTCACATTTAGTTTGTTGAGCAAAAATTTAATTTTTGATTACGCTACGGTCTATCGAGTAAAGAATCCGCAAATCGGGAATGCCAAAAATTTTGTGTTATCAGATGTTGATTACAATGACTTCGTTCAATGGTTGAGTAAGAAAGAATATGATTACACTACCCGTAGTGAGAAAACGCTAGAAGCCGTAAAGGCTGCTGCTGAAAAGGATAATTATTTCGAGCAGATAAAACCGGAGTATGAAGCCTTGAAAAAAGGATTGATGCACGACAAGCAAAACGATTTGATGAAAGAGAAAGAGCAAATTAAAAGTTTGCTAGAAGAGGAAATTGCTTCGCGCTACTACTATAACACAGGGCGCATTGAAGCATCACTTAAAAGTGATCGCGAAATCAAAAAAGCGATTGAAGTGTTGAGTGACGAATCACAAGTGAAAACCATTTTGGCCAAAAAACAATAGTCACACACATTAAGAATATTTAAACTATGAAATCAGCAAAAAATAAATTTTTCCTAATTGCTCTTTGCGGTGCTTTGCTTGTGGGCTTGCTTTCGGCTGCCGATAGTTTTTTCGAATTGTCGAAAAGCATTGATTTGTATGCATCAGTCTATAAAGAGGTAAACAATTACTATGTGGACGATGTAGAACCATCAAAATTAATGCGAACGTCAATTGATGGAATGCTTAAAACGCTTGATCCATTCACCAACTATTTTAGCACTAGCCAGATTGAAAATGCTAAAATGCAGCAAGGCGGAAAGTTTGGCGGCTTGGGTATAGATATTGAGCTCGTCAACAATTTGCCGGTGGTCATTGCTGTTTGGCAAAACCAACCTGCTGATAAGGCCGGAGTAAAAGTAGGAGACATCATTAAGTCTATAGATGGCGCTTCGACTAAAGACAAAAAGAAAGAAGATGTAGAGCGCTTTTTGATTGGCCAACCAAAAAGCACAGTTCAGTTGCAGTTGGAACGCAAAGTTTCTTTGCTAGACACTAAATTGGTGCAATTGCAGTTAACCCGCGAAGAAATTCAGGAGACGAACGTACCGTTTTTTGGTATGGTGAATAATGAAGTTGGATGTATCAAATTGAAAATCTTCAATGAGAATGCTGCCAAAGACGTCAAGTCAGCTTTCGATAGTTTGAAGCGCGCACAACCTGCCATGAAAGGCATCATACTAGACTTGCGTGGTAACCCCGGTGGATTATTGATTGAGGCAGTGAATTTGGTGAACATTTTTATCGAAAAAAATCAATTGGTGGTGACTACCAAAGGTAAAGTAAGCGAATGGAACAACACCTTCAATACACAAAACGAACCCACCGATTTAAAAATGCCGATAGTGGTGATCACTAACTCTATGAGTGCTTCAGCATCCGAGATTGTATCGGGTTCATTTCAAGACTATGATCGTGGTGTAGTGATTGGTCAGCGCACTTATGGAAAAGGTTTAGTGCAAGTTACCAAGCCGCTTTCCTACAACACAATGTTGAAGGTGACTACTGCAAAATATTACATCCCGAGTGGCAGATGTATTCAGGCGCTCAATTATTCCGAGAAAAACGAAGACGGCAGTGTGAAACGCATACCCGATAGTTTGAAAGTGGCTTTTAAAACTAAGAACGGTCGCCCGGTGTGGGATGGAGGAGGTGTAGAGCCGGATGTAGAGATGGAGAAACCTACACAAAGTAAACTCGCTGCTACGCTTATTAGCAAAAACTACATTCTTGATTTTGCTACGCAATACACCTTGCAACACCCAATCATTGCCGAAGCCGGAGCGTTTAAGTTGACCGCAAAAGATTATGAGGACTTTGTGGTTTACGTAAAAACAAAAGACCATAGCTACAAAACAGAAACAGACGACAAACTCGAAGCTTTAAAAACGGTGAGCACTGAGGAGAAGTATTACGAAAGTCTAAAAACTTCATTAGATGCTGTGCAGCAAAAACTCTCGCAGATACGCGCACAAGAACTACAAACACAAAAAGATGAAATCATCACTTTGCTCGAAAATGAAATTGTAGGTCGCTATTATTATGCCTACGGCAAAGTGAAAAAGAGCTATCAAAACGACCCGGAAGTAGCTAAAGCCATTGAGCTTTTACTCGACCCGACTAAGTTCAATGAGTTGTTGACAGTAAAAAGTAAGTAGCTATTTTTCATTGCTAAACCAAGTTCCATCAAACTCTATTTTGGTGGATAACTTGTTTATATCAATAATTGAATTACCTTTGCGGCCTAATTAAAAGAACTGTCAACGAACGACAGTGAGATACTGCCCCGTTAACGCGATGTTTTTTAAGACTGTCGCCCCGATTACACTCTCAGTTCTCTCCCTAAAGTTCGGTGGCAAACCGAAAACATTTTTTAAACTAACTGTTGTGCTGTAAATCGCCATTGTGCGCTATTGCATAGCAGCAAAACCCACAATGATGGAAAAATTTATTGCGCTCGGACTGAGCGAAAACACTGTTGCTGCCTTGCAGAAAAAAGGCTGGGAAACACCTTCTCCTATTCAGGAACAAACCATTCCGCTTTTGCTACAAGATGAAAAAGACATCGTAGGACAAGCACAAACCGGCACCGGCAAAACCGGAGCTTTCGGATTGCCGCTCATCGAAAAACTGAACGACCAATCGAAAAAAGTACAAGCCTTAATCTTGTG
>CANGXE010000151.1 GCA_947457525.1 Bacteroidota bacterium
AACTTCCCAACCTAGCTTGTTGACTAGCTCTGTGAGGATAAATTCTAATGTTTTTCCGTGTAAAGGGTCGTTGTTGGGTTTATCCATTGGGCTACTCGTTTATTTTTTCGCAGAGATAAGTAAACTCGCTAAGCATGATAGCCGTTGCACCCCAAATCATATGGCCGTTATAATTGTAGGCCGGCACGCGCACTGTCGCTCCAGGCAGACGAATCTCTTGCTCTAAGTTAATGTTGTTAGGATTGAGCAAATGAGCAATTGGCACTTCCACAATAGTTTCTACTTCCTTTTTTTCGGGCACAAACTCAGGCAAGTTCAGTCCAAAGCCTACAGTAGGATAAACAAGGAAATTGCTAGGCGGGATGTATAATTCAGACAATTGACCAATGAGTTGAATGTGTTTTGTGGATACCCCTATCTCTTCTTCCGTTTCACGTAATGCGGTAGCCGTTAAATCGTAGTCGCTCTCTTCTTTTTTGCCTCCCGGAAAACTCATTTGCCCGCTGTGGACACCGTCATACTTTTTACGCTCGGTTAGTACGATGTGATATTGATTATTTTTCTCGTAGAGCAATAAGAGTACACCGCTAATTTTAGGCTTCAGTGCAGCAATTTGTTCTTTACTCAACTTTGGACGGTAGGAGGGTGCCATTCGATACTGAGCGACTTCTCCTGGTAGGGGTTGTTGGAGCAATTGCTGCAAGCGGGGAATAAAATCGGGTTGAACAAACATGGGGTAAAAATAGGAAAACAAAAAAGTCCGCCAGTAGCGGACCTTTTCAAATCTGTAAAAAGAAATGATTATTTAAGAATGGTTACTCGTTGATTGATTTGTCCACCTGCAGAACTTAATCGTAGGGTGTAAACGCCCGCACTAACTCCGCTCAAGTCGAAATTAAAGAAGTTGTTTCCGGCAATCAAGTCACGACTTTGTGTTTTAACAATGGCTCCGTTGATGTTGATTAAGTTAACACCTAGTGTCATTTTTTCTGTAGCATCTAACTGAATATTGAGTTGGTTATTTTGGGCAATTGGATTTGGGTATACCTTAAATCCTGTGGTTAATTCTTGTAGGCCTACAGCATCAAAGTTAAATGATTGAATGCTCAAGCATCCTTTGCTGTCAGACACAGTTACCGTATACACTCCAGTTGGTTCTACGCCATTGTTAAACTGTCCGTTTACGCCATTACTCCAATTGTAATCATAAGGTGGAGTGCCGCCATCTACATATGCGTTAAGGTTGTTGCCCACTTTAGTAATAGTCGTATTAATATTCGGTGGGGATGAAACAGTATAATTAGTAACTAGAATTTCACCTACATTATCAGTAATCGTTACAGCGTAAGTACCGGACACTACGTTACTTAGAGTAGTGTTTGTGTTACCGTTGCTCCATTCTACGTTGTATGGTGATGAGCCGTTACTAATGGTAAGTACAATTTCTCCATTACCTTCACCGGGACAGCTTGGAACTGCAATTGTTGCAGTAGCTTTAATGGTCGAAGTTTTCACTACATTATATACTGTGTTTTCTGAACATGCATTGCCAAATGACACCCCTCTTACACGAAATTTGTAAGCACGATTAGGAATCAAGTTATTGATAGTGATAGAAGTATCACGGAGCAAGGTATCCGCTTGCACTTGGTTAGAAGTGTTACTTTGCATACGGAAAAAGTAAAACTCAGCACGAGGTACTTTATTCCAAGTAATGGTAATTGAATTGCTCGCCAAAGTGGTATCGCCATTTAGTGGGCCAACAAAAATAGCGGTGTCAACCGGTGTTAAATCAGGTTGTGTTTGATTTAAAAGATTACCGCGTTTGTTGTTTAATACATCAATCATTTCAGCTTGTTGCTCTAAACTAAACTTGTCTGTACAAGCATCGTTGAAGTAGCTCATAAACATTGTTTCATCGGTAACTGTATTGTAGAAATCACCATTGGCATCTACAGCTGTTCCAGTGTAAGGACATGGAGCGCGATAGTCAATAATATCTGCCGGTGTATCGCAAAAACCATCCCCAGCTGAAGCGCAGTTGCTACCATTCACTAGTTCATCTCCGTCTTGGAAAGTATGTAACAATCCGAGGTAGTGTCCCATTTCGTGTTGTAAAGTGGTTGTACCTGCTCCTATACAGTCTGTATTCATAAAAATACCTCCGCCTTTTGGTGCTGTGTTAGGAAATGTTGCAAATCCACATAATCCGGGTAAATTACCATTTACATACACATTGCAGACATTGCTTGCATTGTATTGGCTGAATGCTTGGTATCCTAAATTTTGATTTTGGTATTCCCAAAGGGCTGTGTTTTTAATTGTATCTATATAGACAATGTAAAACCCAATGCCAAATTTATTGAAGTCTTCGTTTAACTCACACTGAGTTTCAAAAACCGGCTTCAAGCTAGTTGCCCCTGAACCATCATTTTTAGCTACAACGTGGTAAACAATGCCAACGTATTGTATCCCTGCTCGCTGGTCAAGCACCTGTAATTGATGGCTTCGATCTTTAGCGCGATACTCGGCTAAAAATTCTGGAGATGCTATTGTCTTGCACCAGTCTTTATTGACTTGTGCTTGTGCAATGAAGCTGAATGATAATGCTAGAAAAGTAATGATTTTGTTCATTGTTGGTTTTTGTTTAGTATTACGAAGAAAGCAAAAATTTGGATTTACTTAAAAAGACAACTAATTAACCCAAAAGGTTGTGAAAAGTCATTTGTTAGTATAGGCTTTTACTATATGTTTGCATCGCTTTTTTATTCTATCATCAAAAAAATATACACCATGAAAATCACTGTAGTAGGTGCAGGAGCAGTAGGTGCTACCGTAGCCGATAACATCGCTCGCAGAGAGCTTTGCCAAGAATTAGTTTTGCTAGACATCAAAGAAGGTTTTGCGGAAGGCAAAGCTATGGACATGATGCAAACAGCAACTTTGGTAGGTTTTAATACCAAAATTGTAGGTTCCACCAACGACTACGCCAAAACAGCTGGAAGCGAAGTAGTAGTCATCACTTCAGGTATTCCGCGCAAACCGGGCATGACTCGCGAAGAATTGATTGGCACAAACGCCAACATTGTGAAAGGTGTAACCGAAAATATCTTAAAGCATTCTCCTAATGCCATTATCGTAGTGATTAGTAATCCTATGGATACAATGACTTACTTAGCATTGAAGTCAAGCGGTTTGCCGAAAAATAGAATTATCGGTATGGGTGGCATTTTGGATAGCTCACGCTTTAAGTTTTACTTAAGCCAGTCATTAAATGTACCCTCTAATGACCTTCACGGTTCAGTGATTGGCGGACATGGCGACACTACTATGATTCCTTTAACTCGTTTAGCTACTTACCAAGGTGTTCCGGTGAGCCAGTTTGCCAGTGAAGAAGAATTGGCTAAAGTAGCCGCTAGTACTATGGTTGGCGGAGCTACTTTAACCGGTTTGATTGGAACCTCAGCTTGGTATGCACCGGGTGCTGCGGGTTGCGCATTGGTAGAAAGCATCGTTCGCGACCAGAAAAAAGTGTTCCCTTGCTGCGTATTGCTTGAAGGGGAATATGGTCAAAAAGATATCTGCTTAGGTGTACCTGTAGTATTGGGCAAAAATGGATGGGAAAAAATCATTGATTATAAATTAACAGCTGCTGAGCAAGAAGCATTCAACAAGAGTGCAGATGCTGTTCGCAATATGAATAGCGTTTTAGCTACTGTTTAATTTCTATCTACAGTAAATCCGGTAAGTCTCTCGTCAGTATTGTCGAGAGACTTATTTTTTAAATCTAAATAGGATGAAGAAAAAAAAAGAACTTAAACCCGTAAAACTCATTTTAGCGGAACTAGATGCAAGCGGTTATCATTTGTTTTTAACAGCAAAGGTAAACGGTAAGCGTTGTCGCTTTTTACTCGACACCGGGGCATCAAAATCAGTCGTAGACAAATCATTTTTTGAAAAGCACTTTGGAGCTAAAAAGTTGAAATCTGTAAAGCAAGATACCACAGGTTTGCACAGTACTGTTTATGAAAGCCATTTTGGGACAGTTGACACATTGGAGTTTGGTAAGCTTTTGGTGAAGAAATATGTATTGGCGGCTATTGATTTAAGTCATGTGAATATGACATATGCTAAACTAAAAAAGCCTAAAATACAAGGTATCTTAGGCTCAGATTTGTTGGTGAAACACAAAGCGGTGATTGACTACGGCAATGCGGAAATAAGATTTGAGACTTAGTTTTTTTCTTTACACAGACTTTTGTCTTTACAGCATTCAGGTAATTTAGCAAATGCCTCAGGGTTACGAGCATGTTCATCTGCATTGTAACCGCTATTGATAACTACTAAACGCACTTGGTCAGCCGAAAGTAAATCTGGATTGTACTTTACTTTTACCTCTTTTGATTTTACATTCAGCAATGCTTCGCTGATGCCGAGTGTTGATTTGAGGGCTTTCTCAATCTTGTTTTTACACATGTTGCATACAGCAGATGTTTTAATGTTTACTACTTTGTCTTTAGGAACGGTGATTGCCACAAATGATGATAGGATAGCAATACCGATAAATGCTCCAAGAAATAATTTTGCTATGTCTTTCATATTTTTGAGTTTTGGTTTGTGCTAAGATAACGAGCAACATGAACATCTAGTATAACAAATGTTACGTTTAACCCTTTTTATAAATGAACACTTGTGGGTATGAATTGTTTTTAAACGCTTTTAGTTTACTTTTTTTGTTTGTTGTAAAACGATGCGGTTAGGCTTATTATTATTTTTATTGGTAACAAATTTTTTGTTGAAGGCACAAGCCACCAATAAGCAGTTGATTTATGGCACTTGGCAAATTGAAGCTATAGCCTTAGACACGGTGAAGCTTCCTCTAGCTGAAGCA
>CANGXE010000152.1 GCA_947457525.1 Bacteroidota bacterium
CTTGCCCATGCTAACAAAGTGTTTGTTCATTGCTGGCGAGGCGGCATGCGCTCGGGTAGTGTAGCTTGGATGTTTGATTTGTTAGGGTATGAAGTACATACACTCAAGGGCGGTTACAAAGCTTATCGCAATCACGTGTTGACCGAACTAGGAAATCCTTCACGCTATGTGGTGATTGGTGGATTTACGGGCAGTGGTAAAACAGCCATCTTACATCACTTGGCGGCACAAGGTGAGCAAGTGATAGACCTCGAGCGCCTTGCTCATCACAAAGGCTCTGCCTTTGGTGCGCTGCTCGAAGACAAAGCACCTACCTCTGAGCAATTTGAAAATAATCTACACCAAGCATGCTCTGCACTCGACTTAAGTAAAACTATCTGGCTCGAAGACGAAAGCCGCCACATCGGCTCTTGTTATTTGCCGCTTGGCTTTTGGCAGCAAATGCGCGCTAGTCCGCTGTTGACTATAGATGTGCCAGCCGAAGAGCGCTTAGCGCAAGTGATGCTTGACTACAGCCAAGCCCCTACCGATGACCTTATCGACTCGTTCCAAAAAATTGAACGAAGGCTCGGCAACGAAGCCATGAAGACCGCCATTGCTCATTTGCAAGATGGCGACAAAACCGCAGCTGCGGCCATCGCCTTGCGTTACTACGACAAGACCTACACCCACTCGTTGAGCCTCAAAGACACCAAAGACTTTACTTCTTTTTCTTTTCCAAAAATAGATGTTCCTCACATCGCCCAAACTTTACTCGACCATGTTCACGCTCGATAGCTCCCCTCCTCCTCGTCCCGAGGATATTCGCCTTACGCAGTTTAGCCACGGTGCAGGTTGCGGCTGCAAGATAGCTCCGGCTGTGTTGGCCGAAATCACTCGCCACAATGTTTTTCCTGAAAACGACAAATTGCTCGTTGGCCATGCCACCAACGATGATGCTGCGGCCTATAACCTTGGTCAAGGACGCGCATTAATCGCTACAGTCGATTTCTTTGCTCCTATAGTTGACGATGCGTTTACTTATGGTCAAATAGCAGCCGCTAATGCCTTGAGCGATGTCTACGCCATGGGCGGAAAACCTCTTATGGCGATGGCTGTGTTGGGTTGGCCCACCGAAAAGCTTCCGACTGTTTTAGCGCAGCGCATCATGGCCGGTGCTAAAGACATTTGTCTCCAAGCCGGTGTCATCATAGCCGGTGGTCACACCATCGATTCGCCCGAACCTTTCTTTGGTCTGTCGGTGAATGGTGAAGCCCCCATCGCTCACATCAAACAAAACAGCACTGCCCAAGCAGGTGATGTGCTCTTTCTTACCAAACCCCTCGGCACGGGTGTGCTTGCTACGGCCCTCAAGCGCGGCTTGCTGCCACCCGATGGTATGAACGAAGCCATCGCCTATATGACCCAACTCAACAGTATAGGCGAAAAGATGGGCGCACTATCTTTTGTGCATGCCCTCACAGATGTGACGGGTTTCGGTTTACTTGGCCACCTCATCGAAATGGCGGAAGGCGCTCACCTTAGCGCTTCGCTCACTTACGCCTCTATCCCTACCCTTGGTCAAGCGAAAGAACTCAGCCGGCAATTTATTTATGCCGACAACACCATGCGCAACTGGAAAGCCTATGGCGAAAAAACCGAAGGCACTAACAGCGAGTCGATGCTCTTGCTGAGCGACCCGCAAACCAATGGCGGACTTCTCGCGGCTGTTCATCCCGCAGAGCAACATCGTTTTGCTGCGCTCTTCCCCGAAGCCGTAGCCATCGGGCACATGACCAATCGCCAAGAGAAAATAGTATCGGTAACGTAGTGCCAACCACTCATCGCCCGTGGCGTTAAATGAAGTAATGCTGATGACGTTTTATCTTTTAGATACCGTTTATTAAATTTGGATATTTAGACTATGAAAAAGATAACTAAACAATTAGCACGTTCGTTTTACATACCTCGCCCCAAGGATGGGCATAAAGGGTTATTTGGTCATGCACTGCTGATGTTGGGTTCAAGAGGAAAGATGGGCGCAGCTGTGCTGGCAGCAAGGGCCTGTATGCGCAGTGGCGTGGGCAAGGTGAGTGTGTTCGCCCCCAAGTGTGGTTATTCGGTGCTGCAAACGGCTGTGCCGGAGGTGATGGTGATAGACAGCGAACACGAAGACTATCTATCGGGCGATGTATCTTTCCGGGGCTATATGGCTACAGGTATCGGTTGCGGCATTGGTCAACACCCGCAAACGGCCAAACTACTCCACCACGTGTTAACCTCTCGCCAATTGGCCTTCGTATTCGATGCCGATGCGCTGAACCTGCTGGCAGAGAACAAATCGTGGTTAGAACAGTTGTCTGACCACGCTATTTTGACCCCACACCCCAAAGAGTTTGAGCGCTTATTTGGTGCTACAAAAGATAGAGCAGCCGCTATAAAGCTTCAAAAACAAAAAGCCAAAGAACTCAACTGCACCATCATTCTCAAAGGAGCCGAAACGGTCATCGCTACACCCTATGATACCTACCTCAACACCACAGGCAATTCGGGCATGGCCACGGCCGGCATGGGCGATGTGTTGACGGGCCTCCTCACGGGGCTGTTGGCGCAAGGCTACAGCACGGAACAAGCATCCGTGATGGGAGTGTATCTGCATGGTTTGGCGGGCGACTTAGCCGCAGCGGCAGGCAGCGAAGAAGGCCTCATCGCCACTGACCTCATCGAACAGCTACCCCTGGCGTTTAGGAAGACGTTTTACAATAAATAGGTGGTGATTTTTTTTGTTATTACAGCAAAGGAAGGAAGGAGGGTAAAATATTTAACCACTAAGCGCACTGAGGACACAAGAGGTTGTATGAGAAAAGGGGAATGTTATATTTGGATAAGCAAATAACAATGCAAAAGATTGCATTAAAACTGATGTTAAACAGAATTAAAAAAAATAGAATGAGAAAACTATCTACAGGCATTATGTCATTATCAATTCTATGTGTATTAATGACATTATCAAATGTTTCTTACGCTCAAGACAAAAATGGATTAGCACAAGTCAATAAATATGCTGGCTTGTATGTTTTTTTTGATTGTAAACCTGCTAATGATTATGAGATTATTGCGATATACAAAAAGGCTGTAGTTTGCGAAAACTTTAAGGATTGCGCAGAAAGATATGCTGACAAAATCAGAGTTGAGTTTCCTGAAGCGGAAGGATTTCTCATCAGCAATTTAAATTCTCTTAGCAAAGACAGATTTGAAATCATTAAATTTAAGGCTAAGGATAAAGAATAATGGTATTCGCTAAAAGGTATTTAAAACAAATTATTTGTTGGTGAAAACAGATTACTTAATTTGCTTAGCTTCTTCATCCCGTTTTTTATACATATCTAATTGACCTTGTTTGTAGCCAGATTTTTTGCCTACATAGTATGCGGCAAAAGGAATACCTAAAACAACAAGAAGAATTACTAAGATTTCTGGTGTACCTAGACCTAACATTAGTGTTATCATAAGTTACTTTATTTAATTAGTTATATTGAATAGAAACAAATACTGTTGTTGAAAATCTATTAGTTATTTCTTTTTCACACTGTTGATTAATGGTAGTAAGTCTGTTGCATAGGTAAATAGTAATGAAGGTATAACTTGACTTCTTTTGTTACCCCATGATGAGTATTGCATAAATTTTTGAATGTGTGCCCAAGCAGCGTTGTTCACTTCAGTATTAACTGAACTGCTAGGAATACAGAGGTAATCCGTACCAGTTGGATCTTTATAAATCCATAGAAAAGCAACACCAGCTGTATCTGTTGCTGTAAATTTTACTAGTATTTTTATAGCTATTTCAGCATCCATCATTTTAACTACATTGATGTCTTTAAGCTCATACCCCTTCTTCATATCAAGACCACTTTCAAGTTGTATCTTATACCCTTTAGTTAAATAATTAAACTCTTCCATTGTTGTAGCTTGCGACTTTACATTCACAGATATGAATAGAGCCAATGATAGAATTAAGAAGTTTTTCATTCGTATGTTTTTTTGTTTAAGCAATTATAATGAATTGAAAATTACTTTTAATGAAATTAATCCTACTATCCATTATTTGCAATACAAGTTTCTTGCTATAACACAAACACAGCTAAAGACCATCAAAGGTATTTGGCTGTTCATACCCACACTCGAATTAGTCCACAGTACATACGCACGTGGTGCGAAGCAGTACGAGCAAGAGACGCAGCACAGCGCCCGCTGCTCGGGATTTACAACACAAGTTTCTTGATAAAACACAAACACAGCTAAAGACCATCAAAGGTATTTGGCTGTTCATCCCCACACTCGAAATAGTCCTCCGCACATACGCACGTGGTGCGAAGCAGTACGAGCAAGAGACGTATGCTGTTCGGGATTTGCAATCCCGAACTAAGTAATATGAGGATTTTTAATCCGTGATGAAATAAACATACTTGTTCTTATCTTGGATTTTAAATCCAAACACTAAGTCATTCGAGATTATAAATCCCGAATTGCTTAAAAAACACCAACCACTAAAGTGTGTTTTACTAAATGACTGCACACCTGTTGAATAAATCAATCTTGATAGTAAGAAATATCTATTAATCCTTTTTCACCGCAGTAATCTCGAGCAGAACTATACAAATAATGCTGAGGCAATAGTACAATACCTGCTGCAACGGGGTTTTCATGAATGTAGTTTAACTTCTGAAAGAAAAACTCATCCGTATATATCTGCTTTGCTTCATTCCCTTCTTGCCAAAACTTGTAGTTGGTTATCTTGCTGTCGTTTCTTCCGGCAAACTCAAATCGGTTAAGCATCCACTCTTTTCTGCTTTCGGGTTCAGTTTGTATTTGTTTTAAGATTTCTTTGCTGGTATATTTTTTGAA
>CANGXE010000153.1 GCA_947457525.1 Bacteroidota bacterium
CTTTGTATGTTTTGGCCGGCAAAACCGTAGGCTTTGCCAAAGCTGTTGCTTGAGCTACCGTTATCTGATGGAAGGATAATGTGATTAAAATGCAAAAGAGTAATGTTTTCATAGCTCAAGGTTATGATTTATTGATAAGGTCGTGAAATAGATTCACATATTTTTAAGTCATTCGGGCGAAATATACAAAACTGTATTAATCCTTTTTCCGTCTCAGTGGTTTGTGGTTCCAATGATTGGCATCTTTACGAACTTCATACGCTTTGCCGAGCTTCTGTTTATCGGTTTTTTTCAAAATGTCCATATACCAAAATTCTGCTTTGCATCGCTCGGGTGTGACTTCTAGCGTCACGTAGCCGTGCTTGGAAAATTGACACCATACATGATGTGGATTTAAGTTCTTACTCATACTCTGCACCAATGGCATAAAAGCTTTTGGCACACCCGATTCATCCATATTGCCGCGCGTGATGCTCGGACCCACGAGCTCCACTCCTACTGCTCCTTTGCCGGTTTTAGGATTATAGCTTTTTTTGTCCTTCGGATTTTGCGCAAGATCGGTAATGAAAGACATGTGTGCATCGCCAGTCAGCACAACCGTGTTGTTAATTTTGTTGGTATCGAGAAAATGATAAAATCTGGCGCGGTCATCAGGGTAGCCATCCCAACAACCCGGGTCAAAATATTTGCCATTGCCGGGCAGTTTCAAAAATTTAGGTGCGCCTTCGCAGAGCCAACTGCCCATCATTTCCTGATTGCCAATAATTTTCCAGATTGCTTTAGACGATTTCAATTGTTCTTTAATCCAAGCATCTTGCTCATTTCCCCAAACAGATTTTTTTTCGGCTTCATACTTTTCTTTCCCTCTAAACAGAAACATATCGGTCATCACCAAATCTGCTAAGTTGCCGAAACTAAACTTTCTATAAATATTTTGTGGCGCTTGTTCATTCGGCACTCGAATAGGTAAGTATTCATAAAATGCGTTGATCGCTTCTTCGGTGGTGCCAGGTGCTTCACAGTCCACATCATGATTATCCCATACAGCTATCCATGTTTTATTTTGCCGTGCTGCGCGCAAATCAGGGTCGAGCAGATAGTAGGTGTGTCGCTCACGCCATTCAGCCAGTGATGAAACATCAACGGGATAAGGTGTAGGCATTCGATACAATTCATCTTTGTCGGGATAGTCATAGGCATAATCGCCTAAGTGAATCACAAAGTCAATATCTTCTCGCTTCGCTATTTGACGAAAGGCGTTAAAGTAGCCCGACCAAACACTCGAACATGAAACCACCGCCAATTTGAATTTTGAAACTTCTTTTACAGGTAATGTTTTGCCCAAGCCAATGACAGAATATTGCTTGTCTTTGGTAAAAAAACGATAGTAATAATTTGTATTCGGCAAAAGATTAGCCACATCCACTTTTAGTGTATAATCTAAACGAACTCCTGTACCGACTTTGCCTGTTTGATATGATTTTTTAAAACTTGAATCTTCAGCTATCTCCCAAAAAATCTCTACTTCAGTTTGGGTTTTTGATACTTCTACTTTTGTCCAAATTATCAACTGATTTTGTAACGGGTCACCGGAAGCCACGCCATATAAAAAAGGAGCATGTGTGGTGTCTGCATACATATTGTCGGGTAGCGTTTGTGAACTTGTATTCGCACAAATGAGGAACAAAAAGAAGGATAGTAAGTAGAATTTCATATGCAGAGATATTAAAATACAATTTACAAAAAAAGCCCACACCTTTCGGCATGGGCTTCGTCAATTGGTTGATAGTATATTATTTGCTTACACTCATGCGAACAATTTTTTGTTCCGCACCAATGTTTACATTCACTAGGTAAAGACCTGCTGCGAAGGTAGAGGTATTCAACTCAACTTGGTTTGACCCTGAGTTGATTTCAGTGTTGATTTGAGTTAATACTCTTCCGGTCATATCCAGTATACTGATAGTAGCAGTTGTGTTTTTAGTAGTTGTTACTTCCAAAGTAGCTAATCCGTTGTTTGGATTAGGGTACAAACTGATAGCTTCGATGGTATTTTCTACATCATTCAATCCTACACCAACGATATTTACAGTACCTGTTGTTGTTGAAGCGCAAGCTCCGTTATTCGCTACAAGTGTAACAGTGTAAGAACCGTTTTGTGTGTAAACGTGTGTTGGTGATCCGTTAGTCGATGATTGTCCGTTACCAAAATTCCAGTTGTAAGTAGAACCATTAGTGGTAGTGTTGGTGAAAGCAATGGTGTAAGAATTATTGCCCGGAGCTTGTGTAAATGAAGCTACAGGAGTAGGTGTAACCACTACATTAATAGTGTTCGAACCGCCTGTACCCAAACAAGCATCTGCATTGGTAACTGTTACTGTAAATGTACCTGATTGTTTAACTGTAATTGATGATGATGTTGCACCATTGCTCCATAAGTAAGTATCTCCCGCAGATGAAGAAATGACAACAGAGTCACCAGAGCAGAATGCAACTGCTCCAGTTGCAGATATAGTAGGAGATGGTGAACTACTCACAGAGGTGGTAATTGTGTTTGAAGTAGCAGTGCAGCTGTTTAAGTCTGTTGTAGTTACATTGAAAGTACCTGTTGCTGTTGCTGTTAGTGTGTCATTTGTAGAATTGTTGTTCCAAACAAAAGATGCAAAATTTGCACTGTTACCAATAACCAAGTTAACTGATCCACCGGTACAAAATGTAGTAGGTCCATCTGCAGTTATAGCCGGAACAACTGGTGTGTTTTGTGTAATTTGTACTGCGTTTGATGAGGCAGAACAGTTGTTTACGTCTGTGATGGTTACAGTATAGCTACCTGGATTGCTTACATTGATTTGTTGTGTAGTTGCTCCGTTACTCCATGAGTAAGAAGAAGCAGCACCGGTTGATAAAGACACCGGAGCGCCACCAGTACAAAATGATGTAGATGATGGAGTAATTGTTGGAGAACCAGGTACAGCATTTACTACAACATTTTGAGAAAATGTTTTAGTACAACCACGTGCGTTAGCAACTGTAACAGTGTAAGTTCCACCTGAAGTTACAGTAATTGCTGGGGTTGTAGCACCATTGCTCCATAGGTAAGTTGAGCCTGGTGCAGAAGAAGTAGCAGTCAAATCAACGGCTGAACCTTGGCAGATAGTGGTAGCACCGCTAGGAGTTAAACTTGCTGTATAAGCATAGTTGATAGATGATGAATAATCTTCATCTTGAGGAGTAAACTCCGCCCAGCAATTAGTCCAATCTGTAGAGCCAAATGCCCCACGATGAGTTGTAGGAGTGAAACCGGCTAGTTTGCCATAGCTAAAACTTGCTCCTGTAAGTGCTGGTGAACCTGACTGAGGCAAGAAGTTAAAGTTTGCAGGGTTGCCATAAGGAGAAAATAATCTAACAGTATCATTTGCATTTCCTCTGATAATGGTATTGCTCGGTTGATTTAACAAGTATAAGCTATCGAAAGTCGATTCATAATATTGTTCTTGCGATCCTGCAATGATGTTGTTCTTAAACTCTAGAGTGTCGCCAGCAGCTTTAGCTTGTGTGCCAGAGCCCTCTAAACGCAAACCGCGTTTGTAACCGATAAATAATGAGTTGAAGATGCTGATTGAAGAGTTTCTGCGAATACGCAAAGCCCATCCGTATTTTGAGTCTATAACACTTGTTTTTGTAGGCGCAGGTCCTATAACTGTAATGTTAGAAAAAATTGCGCTAGTATATGGAGAATTGAATGTTCCGTTGGCATCATTATCTGATTCAAAAGCATTAGATATATCACCTTGGTCAGCAGTTGTATCTACACGGATAATTAAACCATTTTGTACCTTACCGGAGTAGCCAAAGTCGGTATCAAAATCATCATCACGCAAAGCATAAGAAATCAGTTCGCTTGCGTTTACATTTCCTCCAAACCATTCAAAACCATCATCTTGGCCGAAGCTAAGCATTATGTGATCTAGTTTGGTTTTGCGACCAACACCACCCATTGTTAAAGAATTCAACTCTGTGTTAGAACCGCAAACAAAGCCGGCATATTCTATACGTACATAGCTAAGTACTCCAGAACTGTCGTCAGGATTGTTGCCACCGTAGTTATAATCACCGGGTGTACCACATTCAATTAAACCTTGAACAGAGTTACCGTTGGCATCTTTAGCATTTATAGGAGCAGCACCGCAAATCGCAATACCGGCCCAGTCAGCACGTGCGCGAGAACCGGCCGGTTGATTAGAAGTAAAAACAATTGGTTGGTCAGGTGTTCCCTGTGCTACAATCTTTCCTCCAATAGCCACAACAATACGACTAGTCGTTGATTTATCACCTTTAATGATAGTTCCCTCTTGGATAGTGAGTGTAGCGCCACTTTTTATAACGATATCACCAAACAAAATGTAGGTGTTATTGTTTGTCCAATTGGTGTTTGTAGTAATATTGTTCGTCACGTTCACGTTAGCTGCTTGAGCGAGAGTGGTGACAGCAATAATCAATACCGTAAGTAAATTGCGTAAAAAATTTGTCTTCATTAGTTTGTGTTTTTAGTTGTTGCAAAAGACGTTTTCTAGTGTTATCTGAATTGTAGTCCCATGTTAAGGAATTTTTAAATTCTATCTGATTTTAACAGAATGAATGGTGTTTCTCATCCTAACGAGGGATTGTTAAATAATTAATTAAAGAAGACTAGTTCAATTTAAAACTTCGAAATCTAATTATTATCGTAATATTGCAATATTATTATGGGAGCTACGAAAACAGATCAATTTACCGATAAACAAAATTCAATAGCAACATTGGCTAAAGCCATTGGTCATCCGGCACGAGTGGCAATCATTGAGTTCTTATTAAAACACGATAGCTGTATC
>CANGXE010000154.1 GCA_947457525.1 Bacteroidota bacterium
AGCTTGAAGCAGATGGAAAGCGAAGTGGTGGCGATGACCTTGACGATGTTGCACGCGCCCGACAGCGCGGTGGGCAACATGACCTCGGGCGGCACGGAGAGTATTATCTGCGCAGTGAAAGCTGCAAAGAAATATGCGCAAAGCAAAAAGAAGATTGGCGCGAAGCCCAACATCGTGGTGCCCGAAACGGCCCATCCGGCTTTCTTCAAAGCAGCCGATTATTTCGACTTAGAAGTGCGCACCGTCAAAGGCCTTGGCGAAGACTTGGCTCCTGACTTAGCCGCCATGAAAAACCTGATTAATGCCGACACGGTGTTGCTCGTGGGTTCTGCCCCGGCCTATCCGCACGGCTACATTGACCCGATTGAAGCCATCGCCAAGTTGGCGAAAGAGCACGACATCTGGATGCACGTAGATGCTTGCGTTGGCGGCTACATCTTGCCTTTCTTGGCGCAGACCGGTTACCCTATTCCGCCTTTCGATTTTTCAGTAGATGGTGTTTGTTCTATATCTCTAGACCTGCACAAATACGGCTATGCTCCCAAAGGCTCATCGGTGGTGGCCTACCGCAACTCCGAAATGCGCAACAAGCAGTTTTATGTCTACACCGAATGGCCGGGCGGACTTTATGCTTCTCCGTCTGTGTCGGGCACGCGTCCGGGAGGCGCCATTGCGGGCTCGTGGGCAGTGATGAACTACATGGGCCAAAGCGGCTATCAAAACTATGCTCGCCAAACGATGGAGGCTGCCCTCAAAATCAGAGCAGCAATAAACAGTACTCCGGGGCTGAAAGTCGTAGGCGAACCGCTCAGCACGGTGTTCTCGTTTATGAGCACCGGCAGCTTGGATATCTACCGCTTGGGCGATGAACTCTCTGCATTAGGTTGGCATCTCGATCGCCAATTGCAACCGGCTAGTTTGCACCTCACGGTGTCGTTTGGCAACGTAGCTTTTGCCGATGAGTTTGTCCGCGACCTAGATATTGCCGTAAAGAAGCTCTCTGAAAACTCCTTATCTAACCTCACCGATGGCTTGAAACAAAGCATGGTGAAACAAGCAGCCAAACTTCTGCCCGAAAGTTGGATTAAAAAGATGAGCGAAGGCTCTATCAAAAGCGTGGGTGACGACAACGGAGAAAGCGCTAAAACCGCTCCGCTCTACGGCCTGATGGGACAACTCTCCGGCACGGGTACGCTTGATGAAATGGTGATTGAACTCCTCGATGCCATGAACAAACCTGCGCAGGAGAAGTAGGGGGACAGTTGCCTGTTGTCAGTTGTCGGTTGCGAGTTGACAGTTGTGGTGTCTTGTATTCTTATTTCCGGTGGGGTATTGATACTACACAATAACTACGTCTGCCTTTTCGTTAAAGATGAATTACATTCATTTTAAATTTGATATATGAAAAAGCTATCCATAATCTTCAATGTGTTGTTACTTCTGTTTATGTTGACGGCTATGCGTGGTAAAAACGCTGTCCTAGAAACCCTCAATAGTGATTACGTAAAAATAGATAAGGAAGGAAAGTTGTATATGTCTCCCACAGAAGTTTCTAATCTTCAATACCGCTTGTTCCTAAAAGAAATTTCAACCAAAAGCGATGCTAGTGCCATCGCTGCTCAGCCAAACCTATCTGCATGGTCGAGTGTGCTTAACGCTAAACCTTATGAGGAGCATTACTTCACACATCCGGCTTATGATGCTTATCCGATGGTGTGCATTTCTCGCCAAGCCGCTGAGTTGTATTGCCAATGGTTATCCGAAGCGCACAACGCACAATCAAAAGAAAAACGCATTTACCGTTTACCCACCGAAGCAGAGTGGATGCAAGCAGCCCGATGTGGCGATGCTTCTGCTATCTATCCTTGGAAAGGCAACTCATTAACTCACGAGACGAAAGGAAAGTGGGATGGTGAAAAAATGGCCAATTATAAAATTGAATCAAAGCAATATTCCACAGTAGAGAATAATGATAAAGCTGATGTTACGGCACCTGTCAAATCCTATTTGCCCAATGCTTATGGACTTTACAACATGGCCGGAAACGTAGCAGAGATGGTGGCCGAAAAAGGGTATGTGAAAGGCGGACATTGGAATGGGAAGGCTGACTTATTGCGTATTGATGCTCGTGGGGGTTTTGCGGGTGATGTAATACCAAGCCCAACAGTAGGTTTTCGTCCGGTGTATGAAGTTGTGAAGTAGTTGCCGGTTGTCAGTTGTCGGTTGTCTGACTTCTGCGTTCTGCTATCAGCATTATATTTTTTGCAGTATGAATACCTGGCCAACATGCCACCATATGAATGTTGGGCAAAGGTATTGTAGGTGTAGGCATAATAAAAAACAGGATGCAAGTCGCATCCTGTTTTTATATCTATTTAGATGATAAACGAACTAAAGTCCTTGCGGGTAAATATCCATGCTTATGGTTGCCCCTAAACTGGTGGCTGCCTCTATATACACCAACCCAAATTTATGGTTGGCTCGATAAGTTACACTCGTCACGTTATAATCATTAGCCGGTAGATCTTCTTCTACTTTTACAGTTTTAATTAGCATCCAACCGAGTGGCCATTCATCAATACCTGTTTTTTCGGTAATCGTTCTCACAAAGTTGTTGCCGTCTGTTGCTGTGAATGAATATGCTGCACCTACATTGTCGTCATACTTAACCAAAAGTCGAGGCTTCTGGTCAATAAAGAAATCGACAATTCCCTCACTGGTGATTTTAAATTTGAAATCGGCTTCAATCTCTCCTTGAGGATTTTTAAACTCAGCCGGCACCAATCCGGCAATCATAGCCGAGTCGGGGTTGCCCGTTAGGTTGGCCACCAAGTGATAGTTCACAATGCCGCCATTGTTTGACGTTACGACCATGCTGCCGCTCACATACGAGCCGCCCATGTTTAAATACACCGAAGACTGCCGCCCCACCTCGGTGAGTGCAATGTTTGTGTCACCGCCAATATCATTGGCGTCTAGTTTTTCTTTTTTGCATGATCCAATGGCAAAAAGAAGTAGCAGAAATAATGGGATTTTTTTCATGATGTTTAGTTGAATGAATAATGCCACAAACATAGATAGGGGTTGATCTCCTAAATATGACTTTTTTCAAAGCAAATGGTGATATTCATCAATGTTTGCGAGGTATACTTACTTCTTTTGCCCCTTAACTAATATCAACCGGGTAATGGTTTTATATGTTGAACATAACAAACCCGGGCAGGAGAAGTAGGGATTTAGTTGTGGTGGTGAGTCTGCTTCAGATGTATGCAATTTTAATGGTGGATGATTAAAACGCGTAGCACAAATTAAACTGCAAGAATAGCTTTACATTTTTGTGGGGTAACATGAACACAGGCGGTAGTTCTAAATCTTGGCTCGACCTTTTCTTGGTAGTGCTGTTGTAAAAGCTTTCCCAGTTTCTGCGATAACCCACTCCGGCAAACATATCTACGTATAGGTACTCTTCAATCTTCACTTGATACCCCGCGATCATACCGGCATTGGCGTAATGCCAAGTGTAGACATCATCGCTGCCGCGCTTTTCTTTTATGCGCGCAAAAGTGTAAGAGCCATAAGGGCCAAAGTAAAATCCTTCGGGTGCCTGTAAATTTTTCAGCGGGTAAAAACGATACCCAACACCTATTTTACCGCCTCTGAGTGATATGCGATTAAACAACCCGTTGCCGGCTAAGACCGAACCAAAAAACAAAATGGGATTAGGGTATACATAACCACCCATGAAATTGAGCGATTGATTGTGCGTGATCATTCGCTCGTAATTGATACGAATTTCTCCCGTGAGCGGAATTTGCCCAAAGAAGAAAGGGAAAGCGTTGCCTTTTATGAGGTTGTCTTTGGCTGCGCTTTTTGTGGATTTGAACCCTTCAAAATCTATGGAATCTTGCAGAGGTACAAGTGTGCTGTCTTGCGCCATTGCAGAGTTGAGCACAAAAAAAATCGCTACCAGCCAAAAGGTTTTCATGTGGCTAAGGTAGCGATTTATATAAGTCTGAAAAATATGCTAGTTCAATACTTCGGCAAGTTTACTTTCTAAAGCAGCACCACGAAGGTTAGTAGCAATGATTGTACCTTGTTTATCTACCAAAAATGTAGCCGGAATGCCATTCACCCCATAGCGAACAGCAGCTTCGCAGTTCCAAAATTTCAAGTCGCTTACTTGGTTTTCCCAAGGCATACCTAAGGCTTTGATTGATTTTTTCCAGGCTTCTCCGTCTTTGTCCAACGAGACGCTGTATACAGTAAATCCTTTGTTCTTAAACTTGTTGTAGGCTTGCACCACGTTTGGCATTTCGTTGCGGCAAGGACCACACCACGATGCCCAGAAGTCAATCAGCACTACTTTGCCGCGTAAGGAAGAAAGTGCAATGGTTTTGCCTTCGGGTGTGTTCAATGCAATCTCCGGAGCCGGTGAGCCGATGGTAACGGGTTCTTGTTTCACCGGACCTTGAGCTGCAGCTTTCATTTGCTCTTCATATTGTGTGTAGGTGGCTCTAAAGTCTTTGGTATAAGAAGAAGTAGGAATTTCTTTTTCCAAGCGTTGCAAAATCTCTAAGTTCTCTTTGGCATAGTTTTGTAAAGGCAAATTGGTCACATAAAACATAGCCACCAATGGACTTTTAGCTGTTTTAGCCCCGTCTTTACAAATGTTTTCCATTTTCTTTGCCCCTACTTCGAGTTGAGCTCCGATGGCCGATAAGCTATCTTGCGAAGCACCTGATTGTTGCATATACATGTAGGTATACTGTGCCATCTGTAACTCTTGTTGGATAGCGGTCAATCCTTTGAATGCTTTTTGAAACTCATCATTTTCTTCAGAGCCGGTTATCTTGAAAGC
>CANGXE010000155.1 GCA_947457525.1 Bacteroidota bacterium
CCGCCATCTATTTGGCATTCTAAAAAACCAACTAAGTCTTTTACTTTTTCGCAAGAACTAAAAACTGCAGTAGAGAAAACAATTAATAAGAGTACAGATTTTGCTTTCATAGAAACAAAATTATAAAAAAGTCATATATTAAATAGTCATAATTTCTTTCTCTTTCACTTCAAGATGCTTCTCTACTTTTGCTGAGAAATCATTAGTTATATTTTGGATAGTTGTTTCAGCTGTTTTTGCACTATCTTCCGGCAATCCATCTTTCAAAAACTTCTTCACCTTCTCGTTAGCCTCTCTGCGAGCTGTACGAATTGAAACACGACAGTTCTCCGCTTCGTTTTTCGCTTGCTTCACCAAGTCTTTTCTTCGTTCTTCTGTAAGAGGCGGCACGCTCAAACGAATAATCTTGCCATCGTTTTGAGGAGTTACACCAATGTTTGCTTGAAGAATTGCCTTTTCAATTTCATTGATTAATGAATTATCCCAAGGTTGAATAGTTAATGTACGTGCGTCAGGAGTAGAAATGTTACCCACCTGAAAAAGCGGTGTGCGTGCGCCATAGGCGTTCACGTCTATACCATCGAGCATAGATGAACTCGCGCGACCTGCTCTGATTTTAGCCAATTCATTTTCAAAATGATCAAGTGCTTTGTTCATCTGTGCACGAACCTCATCTAACAATGTTTTTACATCTGCGTCTGTCATAAGTATTTGCTTATTGGTTTTACTAATTTGAATAATTAATTGGTAACTAATGTTCCTATTTTTTCTCCTTTCAATACCTTAGATAAGTTGCCTGATTTATTCATATCAAAAACAATGATGGGAATTTTATTCTCTTGGCAAAGGGTGAAAGCTGTCATATCCATTACATTAAGTTTATTGGATAATGCTTCGGCAAAAGTTAGTGTTTCGTATTTTATGGCACTTGGATTTTTCTCCGGGTCACTGTCATAAATGCCATCCACACGAGTTCCTTTCAAGATTACATCCGCCTCAATTTCTGTAGCGCGTAAAGCTGCGGCTGTGTCAGTAGTGAAGTATGGATTACCGGTTCCGGCACCGAAAATAACTACTCTATTTTTTTCTAGATGGCGAACTGCTCTGCGTTTAATAAAAGGTTCAGCAATTTCTTTCATTTCTATAGCTGAAAGTAAGCGGGTATAAACACCTAATTTCTCCAAGCCGCTCTGAAGAGCCATACTATTAATCACCGTAGCTAACATACCCATGTAGTCACCTTGAACGCGATCAATGCCATTGGCTGTGGCTTGTATCCCTCTGAAAATATTGCCTCCTCCAATAACTACAGCAACCTCCATACCGGAATCTACAATTTGCTTTATTTCTTCGGCATATTGCATAACCATGTCGGCATCAATGCCAAATTGTTTATTGCCCATTAGGCTTTCACCGCTTAATTTCAGGAGGATACGTTTGTATTGCATAGCGGCTGTGAAAATAGAAAATTGTGGGAGTATGAAAAAACAAAAAAAGCGCACCCGATGTGGATGCGCTTTCAAAAATTTCTATCTCAAGAACAATTATTTACCTAATCCTCTCTCAACACGCTTGAAGGCTACAACAGTCAACCCGCTTTCTGCGCCACCCAACACTTGTTGCACAGTTTTGCTGCCATCTTTTACGAATGGCTGTGTAAGTAATGTATTTTCTTTAATGAAAGTATTTGCTGCACCATCTGCAATTTTATCCAAGATAGATTCCGGTTTACCGGCAGCAATAGCTTTTTCGCGGGCTACCGCTTTTTCTCTTTCAATAACATCAGCCGAAACACCTGATTCATCCACTGCCACCGGGTTCATAGCTGCAATTTGCATGGCTACGTCTTTACCTACTGCAGAAATGGCATCATTTAATGGTTTGTTTAAAGCTACCAACACACCGATTTTATTGCCCATGTGGTTGTATGCCACTACGCTTTCACCTTCTGCTGTTTCATAAGCTGAAACATTAATCAATTCACCTATCGCAGATACTTTCTCTTGTACTTGTGCCTTTACGGTAGAACCATTCAAATCAAGTTCCAATAAGGCTTCCAAAGTAGCCGGAGATTTCGCTAATGCTAAATCAGCGATATCATTAGCGAAAGAAACGAAGCTATCATTTTTACCTACGAAGTCAGACTCGCAAGACAAATAAACAGCTACACCCTTTTTGTTGTCGGCCGTAGTTTTTGCAATAACCACACCTTCTGCTGCAGCACGACCTGCACGCAACTCGGCAACTTTAGCGCCTTTTTTGCGCAAGTAGTCAATTGCTGCTTGAATATCGCCATTGGCTTCTGTCAACGCTTTTTTACAATCCATCAAACCGGCACCGGTCATGTTTCTTAATTCATTTACTTGAGCTGCTGTAACTGCCATAGTATTTTGTTTTTGTTTGTTATTAATGATTTATTAAATATTGTTTTTGGCTTAAATAAACTTGCCAAGTCAATAAATGAGCTTGGCAAGTCTTTGTATTATTCAGAATGGTAAAATCTTATTTTTTAGGTCCGCCAGCTCTGCTTTTGCCCTTTCCTGCTGCGCCACCTGCACCACCTGTCGAACGCTTTCTAAGACCCGGTTTGCCTTTTTTGCCATCACCGTCTTTTCCGCCTTCTTCTTGAATGTCATTTTCATTACCGAAATCATCGAAACCATCTTCATCAGATTCTAAGTCGTTTCCTTCATTAGAAGCTGCACGCTCTGCCAAACCTTCTGCAATTGCATCAGCAATGTAGTTAGTCAAGATAGCGATTGAAGTAGCTGCATCGTCATTACCCGGAATTAAGTAATCCACTTTAGCAGGATCTGAGTTAGTATCAACGATACCAAAAGTATTGATGTTTAAGCGTTGTGCTTCTTTCAAACCGATGTGTTCGTGCATAATGTCCACTAAGAACAAAGCTGCAGGTACACGGTTCATGTTGGCTACACCACCCAGTACTCTTTCCATTTTTTCTTTCTCGCGAGAAAGAACCAATTTCTCTTTCTTGGTTACGCTATCCAAAGTGCCATCAGCAAGCATTTTCTCGATGCTTTGCATTTTCTTGATACTCTTGCGTATAGTGCTAAAGTTAGTCAACATACCACCTAACCATCTTTCGGTCACGTAAGGCATATTTACACGAGTAGCGGCTTGTTTCACTACTTCTTTAGCTTGTTTTTTAGTAGCTACGAAAAGGATTTTACGTCCGCTTTTCGCTATTGACTTGGCCACTGCCGCTGCTTCTTCTAGCTTATCGGCTGTGCGGTTAAGGTCAATAATATGGATGCCTTTTTTCTCACCAAAAATGTAAGGTAACATCTTTGGGTTCCATTTTCTTTTAAGGTGTCCGAAGTGTACTTGCGCTTCGAGCAATGCTTTATGTTCCAGTCTTTGCATATCTTTTTGATTAATTGTATCCAATAATGATTAACGCTTAGAGAATTGTTCTTTCTTACGAGCTTTGCGAAGACCAGTTTTCTTACGCTCTACTTTACGAGCATCTCTGCGCAATAACTTAGCTTTTTTCAACGGACCTCTTTTATCCGGATTGTCAATAATCAAGGCACGAGCAATAGCTAAAGAAATAGCTTCTGCTTGACCTTTGACACCGCCACCGTTTACATTGACTTCGATGTCAAATTTACCGGCACTTTCTGACGTATTCAACGGAGCTTCTACTTTGTTTTGAAGGTAAACCAACGAAAAGAATTCTTTGTAATCTTTTCCGTTTACGGTAATGTTACCGCTTCCTGCCTTGATGATGGCGCGGGCTACGGCAGCTTTTCTTCTTCCTACTGTGATATTATCCATTTGGTAAGGATTTTAGTTTTGGATTTCGGATTAATTAAATAATGGTTTAGGTTGTTGTGCTTGGTGAGGATGCTCAGCACCTTCGTAAACAAACAATTTGCGATACATCTTATTGCCTAAGATACTTTTCGGCAACATACCTTTTACAGCATGTTCGATAAGTTTGTTCGCATTTTTTTCAATAACGTCTTTAGCTTTTGTTAGACGTTGACCGCCCGGGTGACCGGTGTAACGTACCAAAGCGCGATCGTTCATTTTATTTCCGGTCATACGTACTTTCTTAGAGTTGATAACGATTACATAATCGCCACAATCTTGATTGGGAGTGAAAGTAGGTTTGTTTTTTCCTAACAGCGTGGAAGCAATTTTGGTAGTCATACGACCCAAAGTCATTCCGTCTGCGTCAACAATGTACCAGTTGCGCTTCGCTTGCTGTTCAGTTACCGTTCTGGTGCTGTAACTTCTTGATTGCATATTTGAATTGATTTATGTCTGTTTCTAAAAATGGAGCGCAAATGTAGAATTAGCATTCAAAGAAACAAACATTATGCGTAATTATTTTCACAAGACCTTCATAACTTATTGATAATAAGCAAAAATATTGACAAATTATTTTTAGTCTTCTCAAACTATAGCGCAAAATGTTCCCATTTATTAATCGACTTAAAACAAGCCCGGTGATTCTACTTATATATAAAGACTAAAAACCAAGTGTTACTAAAAGATATTTGAACTCTATGCAAACTTCATTTGCTTTTCATTTTTGTTCTTCTATTTTTGCGCGCGCAATTTCAAGAACAATTCAAAACCAACCAATATGGCAGAAGTAAAACCGGATGAGATTTCAGCAATACTCCGCGAGCAACTCTCAAACTTTAAAACATCAGCAGAATTAGAAGAAGTAGGAACAGTACTACAAGTAGGTGATGGTATCGCCCGCGTGTATGGACTTACAAACGCCCGTGCCGGGGAACTTGTAGAATTCCAAAGCGGCATCAAAGCCATTGCATTGAACCTTGAAGAAGACAATGTGGGTGTGGTATTGATGGGTTC
>CANGXE010000156.1 GCA_947457525.1 Bacteroidota bacterium
CCCTCTGCTACAGATATATATTTAATGCAGAGCAAATCACACTCGTCTGAAATTAGACTTGCAAAGTTTTTAATTAACTGTTTATCAGAAGGAAGTTGCTTTTTAGATATTGGAGCACATTACGGATACTTTACCCTATTAGGGTCTGAACTAGTCGGCAAAACGGGCAAGGTCCTATCATTTGAGCCTTCAACAAAAACATTTTCAGTACTAAAAATAAATACGAGTAAGAGCGAGAATATTCAAGTTTTTCAAAATGCTGTTTCAGATAATATAGGTACACTAACTTTTTATGAATTCCCTTCCAAATATTCCGAGTACAATACTCGCGATCCCCTACAATTCAACAAAGAAAAATGGTTTCAGAAATACAAGCCTAATCAGGTTAGCATAAAATCTACCACAATTGACCAAATTATTGCTGAGAATGATTTTGTTCCAAATATTATAAAAATAGATGTTGAAGGAGGAGAATACGAGGTAATATCAGGTGGATTAAATTTTTTTAATCAACATCGACCAATGGTGGTGATGGAATATATTGAGAGCACTAGAACTAATTTATCTCATAAAAAAGCGGTAGAGCTGATGAGAAGCATTGGTTATAAATCATATATTTTTAGTCAAAAAGCCACTTTAGAGGAAGTAAATGACATTGACAATTATTTAGCTTCAGAAAATATGGATTCAGAAAACGTTGTATTCAAATTTACGGAAAGGTAAATTAGGTACGGGTGAGCAGCCCCTTTAGAAAATCAAGGTTACTATTTTTGTTATAAAGCAACCAAAATATCGAAAGAAATAACATACTTATAATTCCAGCAAAAATTAGATTAAAGTACCAAACTGAAAAAACGGTATGCCCTAAACTAAATGTACCAAGAATAACACCTAAAGAGAATAGTATAGTCATGAATTCTGAAAAACCATATTTTAAGTTGGCCATTTTATTTGAGTAGTAAATCATTAGTAAACAAACAACACTATTTGTGATTATGGAAGAAACCACTGCCCCCATTAATCCGATACTTTGCAAGAGGTAAAAATTGATTAGTAAATTAATGACTGCACCTATCAAAGTGATAATATTAAGGAGCTTTAACTCGCCTGAAGCTAAAAGCAGAGTACCAAAAATGTACATTCCGCTTATTGGTATAAATGATAGCATCAACCAACCAAATATTTTGCACCAATACAAGGTAGCATCAGGATAAAGTAATTGCATAATTGGCTCTTGAAAAAAGAAACAACCAACTGCAACAATTGTGCTACCTACAAACATTAGCTCGCTGCTAAACTTAAGCAGTCCATTAACAGCAGTCTTCTCGCGGAGCATTTTTGAAAACATCGGCAATAAAAGAGTAGCAAAAAGATAGCCAAACATATTCACTGCATCGAGTAGCCTAAATGAAGCAGCATAAATACCAGCTTGTGTTTTCCCATCGGGTAAAATACGCTCAATCATCACGGCATCTATGCGATAGTAAATACCCATAAACAAAGCTAAAAGAGCAAAAGGAACGGAGCGAAGCAATATCTTCTTAGAATAACGCCACGACCACCTGCGATGAATGGCTTTGGATTGCCCCAATAAAACAGTGAAGGCAAAAACGGCAGTGAGTAACAATGCTGCAGTTTGTGCATAGATAAAGTAGAATAGATTGAACTGTTCGCTGAAAGGAGAAACATACAATAAGACCAAACAGAAAACAATAGTCAATAAACGGTCTAAGACCGATAGAAAAGCATCCAGTTTAAACCATTGCAAAGCCGCCACATTCGACCGAAAATAAAGAACAAAGGACAGTAGAATCTGATTGATGGCGAGAAAGGCTAGCAAGTTCAATTGATGGGCATCCAAACCACTCACCAAAGCAAAAAGGAAAGTCAACAAAAAATAAACCAGCGCTAAGCCAACTTTAAGCCACACCAAGTTGAAGAGGTATTCGCCAAGCCGACTTTTGTTGCGCGAAATAGCTCGGTTATTAAAATTATTAATGCCAAAATCGAGTACAATGCCTATGATAAACGAAAAGTTAAACACCGCGAAGTAAGTGCCGTACTCCTCAGGACCCACTTTGTTTTGTACCACGCGGTCAATGCCAAATATCCAAAACGGCTTCACCAACAAATTGGCAGCCAAAAGAAAAAGGAGATTTAAGGCAAACTTCTTTCGCATGTGCGTTCTACAACGGCTAAAAGTAATATTATTGTGAAAAGAAAATTGGTGTACCCTCGTCAACGCATTGCTGTAAACACTCGTTTTTTGCTTCATGGGCAACTTGAAGGCATAGGGCTATTTACCTACGAAAGTTTGAAAATTATCGTAGACGAGCACCCGGAAATCGATTTTTATTTTTTGTTTGATCGCCCGTTTCACCCATCATTTGTTTTTGCGGAAAATGTAAAGCCTGTGGTACTTTTCCCTCCGGCTCGTCATCCGTTCTTGTGGTATTGGTGGTTCGAAATTTCGGTGAGCAATTGGTTGAATAAACATCAACCCGATTTATTTTTATCTACCGATGGTTACGGCTGTTTGCGAACAAGTGTGCCACAAGTGCTCGTAATGCACGATTTGGCTTTTGAACATTTTCCTGAACAAGTGCCACTGCTCACTAGATCCTATTACAAGTTTTTTATGCCACGGTTTGCGCACAAAGCTGCACGAATAGCCACCGTTTCTACTTATTCGAAAAATGACATTATTAAGCAGTATGGTATTTCTCCCCACAAGATAGATGTGGTGTATAATGGTGCTAAGCAAATTTATCAACCGCTGGCCGAAGCCGAAAAAACTATAGTAAGAAACAAGCTTACGAACGGAGCAGAATATTTCATCTATGTCGGCTCTATTCATCCACGCAAAAACATTAAAAATTTGCTGTTGGCTTTCGAAGCATACAAAACTCAAACTGATTCCAACACAAAGCTCGTACTCGTAGGCCGAAAAGCCTGGGATTTTAAAGAAGTAGATGAGACACATCAACTAATGACACACCAAGCAGATGTTATCTTTATGGGTCATGTTTTGCCCGAAGATTTATCAGCCCTCATGGGTAGTGCGCTCGCCATGGTGTATGTATCGTTGTTCGAAGGATTTGGCATTCCAATTATCGAAGCCATGAGTTGCGATGTACCTGTCATCACATCCAATGTCACTTCAATGCCCGAAGCTGCCGGAGATGCTGCACTGCTAGTAAACCCCAAAGATGTAAATTCAATAGCACAAGCCATGATATCAATCACTCAAAATCTAGAACTTCGCCAAGATCTAATCACCAAAGGAAAAATACAACGCCAAAAATTTAGTTGGAAATTTACAGCACATCAACTTTGGAGTGCTTGCAAAAAAGCTGTCGTTTAAGTGATTTTTGAATACTGCTTTTTCTCACCCATTAACATGATATTTATCATAAATCTTTATCGCTTGCTTCGCTTAAGTTTGCAATACAAAAATCATTATTCACTTATTAAACCAATTACTGCATGAAAACATCACTAAATTATTTACACCACAAAAGTACAGAATGGATGAGGGAAGTTACATTTTACAAAGAGGAGTTAAATGTTTTAAAAACTCGCTTGGAAGATGTAGTGGCCAGAAACACCGACACCGAGGTGTTGGCACAAGTAGATCATTTTGAAAACAAATTTAAGGTATTGAGTAATAACTTAGATATTTTGAAGCACGACATCAACTTGGCGCATGAAGATGTGTTGAAGAGTATTGCTTCTAAACCTAACCACACACACGAAAAATCAGAAGACCCTAACGATGGTTTAGCGGCTCGAGTAAGCGACCTCACGTCTGATGTAAATAATACTCGCCATGAATTGACTAAATTCTTGAGCAAAACACTTTAATCAGTAATGGTTTTTTGTGAGAAAAGGAGCGCTTCGGTGCTCCTTTTTGCTTTATTAATACTACTTAAAAATATGACCAAATACCAATAATGAGTTTAACGAAATCATAAATACCTTAATGGTCTGTTTCTACATAACACATGATATTAATCAGTTATTAACATGAGGCCGATCATTTATTGAATAGCCCATAAGTGACACATTTGCTTATTCATTCACAAAAAAACTATTGACTATGAAAACTAATGTAGGTGGATTTGACGGTATGCTTCGCTCTTTATTATTCGTTTTAGCGCTTTGTTTTGGGGTAATGACCGGCTCTTGGTGGTTAACTATTCCGACAGCGATTTTATTTGTAACTGCTATGATAAAGTGGTGCCCTTTGTATGACATGTTTGACATCAACACCAACAAAGAAACAACTAAATCCTAGTTAGCTTATTTTTAGATACAAATGCAACAGCCACAAATCGAGAAAACTATAACGTGCTACCATTGCGGTGAAGACTGTGATGGCAGCATTACAGCGCACGAGAAAAACTTCTGTTGCAACGGTTGTCAAACTATATATGAGTTATTAGAAGAAAACAATCTTTGCAGCTATTATGACCTCAACCAAAAACCAGGGATTTCGCTCAAGCAGCAAATCAATGATAAAAAATATGCTTACTTAGACGATGCGCAAGTCATTCATCAACTGATAGAATTTACGTCTGGCGATGTTTCTACTGTTCGATTTTATATCCCAAAAATTCATTGCAGTTCTTGTATCTACTTGCTCGAAAATCTCTATCGTATTCGTGATGGTATCAGCCGCTCGCAAGTAGATTTTTTAAAGCGTGCAGTGAAAATCACCTTCGAACCTTCTGTCATCAGTTTGCGACAAGTGGTTGAGTCATTAGCCAACATCGGCTATGAACCTAGCATACAACTAGACGACCTTGAACGTAAAGAAAAAAGCGCCCATCTACAGCGTTACTATATCA
>CANGXE010000157.1 GCA_947457525.1 Bacteroidota bacterium
AACTTTGTGAAACAGTGTTCCTGCTGTTGCAGACGTTTTATGCTTACAACGATTGCACTTTCTGATGTGATTAAGCTTCGTTTTACACCAACCCGTGTGATTACATTTTGGACACTGAAATCCATTCTCCCATTTAATGTAAGTTAGATAATTGAAGCAATCATTGTCTGTGTTGAAGGTCTTGCAGAACTTCATAATGTTATAGCCTTTGAACATTTTGCTGTGTTTTTTAGGCAACAATAGCCTTCAACACCGCAATCTACTTGCGCTTTGGTTTATTATATTTGGGGTACTTAAATGCCTACTTCTAAAATATTTTTTGCCTTTAAAATAATGTTAATAATTTAATAATATTGCAAATTAAAATGAATGAAATGTTGACAAAAAACTTTCTACAAATCTGCTTATGCTTATTTCCATACATTATAGCTGCTCAAACATTTAACGGCACATCGGGCACCATACCGGATAATAACACTTGGAAAACTTTTGCCTGTAACGTTACTGGATTAAACCCAAATTTACTCAATACAACTTTTGGATTTGAAAAATTAACTATGAGTATTGTCCATAATAATGTAAGTGATTTGGAAGTGCGTTTACTATCGCCAAATGGCACAGAAGTGTTAATTTGCAAAAACGTAGGCGGTACCGGAAATAATTTCACCAACACCGGTTTCAAAAACAATTACACCACACCTATTACCAATGGAGTTGCTCCGTTTAATGGCAGTTATAAACCACAGGGCGATTTAGGATTATTCAACAATGGGCAAGCAGGCAACGGCACTTGGTTATTAAAAGTAAAAGACAGCAACATGGGTTTTAGCGGTTCGGTCACCGCCTTTAGTTTACGGTTTGGCAATGGTCCGGCTCTACCTAACCTTCCCGTGGCAAGCAATTTACCTATTATTAAAATAAATACAGGGGGACTAAGTATTCAAGACGAACCCAAAATATCTGCACAAATTTACATCATTAATAATGGTATTGGTCAAATAAATTATAGCAACGACTCAGTGTATCAATACCAAGGTCAAATCGGCATAGAACGTAGAGGCTCATCCTCAGGTGGTATGCCTAAGAAATCATACGGTTTTGAGACTTGGAATGGACAAAGTGTAGAAATTGACACTTCCTTATTGGGAATGCCTTCTCAAAGCGATTGGATTCTATCGGCTAGCTATGCTGACAAAAGTTTGATGCGCAATGTTCTTTCTTATGATATTTTCAACAAAATGGGACATTACGCTTCGCGTACACAGTACTGTGAAGTTTGGCTAAATGACATCTACCAAGGAGTTTATATCTTAATGGAAAAGATTAAGCGGGATGACAATCGGGTTAGAATAGCCAAACTCAACCCATGGGACACAGCCGGAGCTGAATTAACAGGAGGTTATATCTTTAAAATAGATAAAAACACTGGCAGCGGAGGAAGTGGATGGAGTTCTATGTTTAATATGCCTGCTTCTACAACAGACAAACATTACTTCCAATATGAATACCCGAAAGACACAGAGATTAAACCTCAACAATCTACATATATTAAAAATTTTGTTGACTCATTTGAAACTGCGCTGGCCGGAACTGACTACCAAGACAAAAACATAGGCTGGAGAAAATATGCCAATGAAAAAACTTTTATAGACTACATGTTGCTAAATGAAATAAGCAAAAATGTGGACGGTTACCGCATAAGTACATTTTTACATAAAGAAAAAGTAACCGATGGTAACAAAATTAAAATTGGTCCTGCATGGGACTTTGACATAGCTTGGTACAATGCTGATTATTGTGAAGGCAACGTAACTAGTGGTTGGGCATTCAATTTCAATTATGTATGTTGCTGTGGTGTGCCTTTTTGGTGGGAGCGCATGATGAGCGACACCACGTTTGCACAGAATGTACGCTGCCGTTGGAACGATTTGCGTCAAAACACCTTGAGTTATGATACGCTTTTCCAGTATATCGACAGCACCGCAGCTTTGCTCAACGAAGGGCAACAGCGAAACTTTCAGACTTGGCCCATATTAGGTGTAGCTACATGGCCTGAGCCCACACCTAATCCTACCACTTATTCAGCACAAATTCAGAGATTAAAAGATTGGATAATCAGTCGATTTACTTGGCTAGATGCCACAATAAATAATTTCCCTCAGAAAGATATTATCGTTAATCTGGGGTCCGACACAACTGTCTGCGCAGGTTCGGTTGTCAACCTACAAGCTGGTAGCTTCAATAGCTATTCGTGGAGTAATGGAACTAGCAACAACTCATTAAACGTTGGTCAAAGCGGAATTTACAGCATTACTGTAACCGATAATTTCAAATGCATAGGAAATGATGCCATTGCTATTGATGTGATTGAACCAATTGCTCCTAAATTGGGCAACGATACAACGATTTGTTTCAACGCTGCAATATTACTTAATGCTACTGCAAGTACAAGCAATACTTATCAATGGAACACAGGAGACACCTCTGATGAAATCACTGTTACGCAACCAGGTATCTATGCAGTTACTTCTACCGACCAAAACAACTGTACAGCTTTTGATAACATTGTCATTAATCAACATGCGGCATTTGTACCATCGTTGCTTACTGATACTACAATTTGCGCGGGACAAACTCTAGAACTTAGCACCGGAAACTATGCCACTTATGCTTGGAGCAACGGCAGTACGGCTAACGCTATAGTTGTTAATTCAACGGATACTTACAGCCTTACCGCTACGAATAACTTTGGATGCGAGGGTACCAACCAAATCTCGGTAATCGTTGATGCATTGCCGGATGCTAGTTTCACGTTCAACTCAATTACTTCAAGTACTTATCAGTTTACAACTAGCGGTATCGGTGCCAACTTTGAATGGACTTTCGGTGACGGACAAACCGCCAATTCTACATCTGCCACACATACCTACTCACAAAATGGTGTTTATGATGTAATGTTGACTATTACATCTGCCAATGGTTGTGTTTCTACTTCAAGTCAACAAATCTCAGTAATCGGCACTAGACTAAACCAACTCTCCAACCAACGTTTTAGTATCTTCCCGAATCCAACCAATGATTTAATTTATCTGAATTGGGAAGGCACTTTACAAATTAATCAATTAACACTTACTAATACAATTGGTCAATTGGTGCTTATTCAAGATGAAATCAATACTACAAAAAGCATTTCGATGAATGGTTTAGCTAAAGGACTTTACTACTTAACCATTTATGCAGAAGAAGGAGTTTACCGGACCGGAATCGTTAAAGAATAAAAACTAGTTTACTAAACAAGTCATTATTCCGTATATTGACGCAGCAAAGCAAAAAAACCATTAAATTTTTGCACATCTTTTATTTTAATATCGTCTGTCAAAAATATTTGTGCGTCAATGGAAGCTGAAAGTCTTGAGTTAGAGAAAAAAGTGATATTAAAAGAGTATCGGAGATTACTTCGTTCACTCAAAAAAAATGTGTCGGCACGTGATAAAGCACAAATCCGCAAAGCTTTTGAATTAGCAGCGGAAAGCCATAACGACATGCGTAGGAAAAGTGGTGAACCCTACGTACTCCATCCTATCGAAGTAGCAAGAATAGTAAGTGAAGAAATGGGGCTAGACCCAACCAGCATAGTTTGTGCTTTATTGCATGATGTCGTAGAGGATACCGAAATCACATTGGAGGAAATTGAAATAACCTTCAATAAAGAAGTCGCAAAAATCGTTGATGGTCTAACAAAAATTGCAGGCATATTCGATTTAAATTCATCTATACAAGCAGAGAATTTTCGCAAGCTTTTATTAACCTTGAATGATGACATTCGAGTTATCCTCATTAAGCTGGCCGACCGCTTGCACAACATGCGCACGCTTGAGTCATTAAACCGAGAGAAGCAATTGAAGATTGCCAGTGAAACCATGTTTCTCTACGCACCATTGGCGCATAGAATGGGACTTTACAGTACCAAAACAGAGTTGGAGGATTTATCATTAAAGCATACCGAGCCTGACCTTTACAAGGAAATAGCCGAAAAACTGCAAGAAAAGAAGAAAGAACGCACCAAATTTATTGCTGATTTTATTCGACCGCTTAAGGAAGAACTAGAAAAACGCGGCTTCAATTTTGAGATTTATGGCCGTCCTAAATCCATTTATTCTATCTACAACAAAATCAAATTCAAAGGTGTTCCGTTTGAAGAAATATATGATTTATTTGCTATACGAATTATTCTAAAATCTGCTTCCGACAAAGAGAAAAGCGACTGTTGGGGCGTTTACTCTGCCATTACTGATATTTACCACCCCAACCCAGATCGTTTACGCGATTGGTTGAGTAGCCCTAAAACAAACGGCTACGAAGCCTTACATACAACAGTGATGAGTAACCCGGGGAAATGGGTAGAAATTCAAATACGTTCAGAGAGGATGCACGAAATTGCTGAAAAAGGTTTTGCAGCTCACTGGAAATACAAAGAAGGTTCTTCAGATAGTGCGCTCGATGAATGGCTAGAGAAAATCAGAGGTTTACTAGGCAATGCAGATGACAATGCATTGGAAGTCGTTAACGATTTCAAGCATGAGTTATTTAGTGATGAGATTTTTGTGTTCACTCCAAAAGGTGACCTCAAGCGTTTGCGCAAAGGTGCTACGGCACTTGATTTCGCTTTCGATATTCACTCAAAAATTGGTGTAAAATGCATTGGTGCAAAAGTGAACAATAAGCTCGTGCCACTTAGCCACGTCTTGCGCAATGGCGACCAAATCGAAATCTTGACGAGCAACAAGCAAACTCCAAATGAAGATTGGTTAAACTATGTGGTGACATCCAAAGCGCGATCTGT
>CANGXE010000158.1 GCA_947457525.1 Bacteroidota bacterium
TCAATAATCCCCGATTTGAAATAAACCTGCGGCAACACAGAGCAAGCAAATAACATTGCCCAAAGCACACCCAACTGCGATTTAAAAATACTTCGCCCTGCATTAAACACCACAAGCAATGTCACCATGCCAACGATGGCGTTAGGTAAACGTGCAGCATATTCATTCACCCCAAAATAATTCATGCTCAAGGCTTGGAGCCAAATAAAAAGAGGTGGCTTTTCATAAAAAGGTTGAAAGTCGATTTGCACCATTCGCCAGTTGCCGTTCAGCAACATTTCTCGAGCACTCTCTGCAAAATTTATTTCATCCCAATCAAACAAATGCACACGCCCCAAACCCGGTAAAAACAACAAAGCGCCAATTACCAGCAGAAAAAACTGCGTGGGAAATTGAAGCAAGCGTTTAAATAGGTTTTCAAACATGGTCTATGTGTTTTGCGCTAAAGATGAAGTACCAAAATACGAAAATCTCTTACTGATTTGCCAACAAAAAACAGCTACCACCGCACCTAAGATAGCGCCAAAATAAACATCTATCAAAAAGTGTTGCAGCAAATAAACTCTCGAGAAGCCCACTAAAGTCGCTACCAAAAAAAACACCAGGCTCAGTCGCTTATCTTTCACTAGTAAACTCATCATAAAAAAAAGCGCAAAAGCCGCAGCGGTGTGTCCAGAAGGAAAACTATTGTACTTATAGATTTCCACCCCAGGAACAAAATTAAGGGCTAATTTACCTTCAAAAAACAAAGCCGGACGAACGTAGCCAGCAAAAACACCCTTCTTAAGCGTAGTGACTAATACAGCATTCAACAAAGTCGTAAGCGTCAACAATACCCCTTTGTTTAGTCCATGAATGATGGAAAAGATTAGGATAATTATCGTAATTGGCCATTCACTCAAGCTTGTTACTACCCTAAAAAATACGTTTAGTGCATGGGTTTGTTGTGTGTGAATAAAAACTATTTCATCACCTTTGGGTAAATACAACAATAGTGCAGCTACGAGAATTGCCAACACGAAACATGGCGTTAAGAACCATTTCCCTTCAGCGAAAAAATGCTTCACGCTTGTGATTTTGATTTAAACAATCCAACCATAGTTTTCCGGTAATAATCTGCACTAAATAATTTAGAGTCATTGGCCGCTTTCAATGTTAAAAACATGCCTATTGGAGTAAGGATTAATGTAGACAACCACATTCCGCCAAAAGCGGTGAGTACATTATTTTCGGCCAACTTCTCTCCAATAATAGAAGAAACGTGATAGAAAATGAAAAATAAAACGCAGTAGAACAGCGGCCACCCCAAACCACCTTTACGTATGATTGAGCCCAAAGGTGCACCGATAAAAAATAATACTAAACAAGCAATGGATAAGGTGAACTTGCGATAAACCTCAATCATGTGGACTGTAAAATCATGTTCTTTATATTCCAATTGCTTGGCCGTTACATCGGCAAAATTCTTTACGTTTCGAGCTCGGTTCATGGCCCGTTCCATGACTTGCAATTTCGTATCGCGGTCAAAATCTTTCAAAAGTTCGATGGTATTACTTGCTGTAAAAGCCGGCAAATTAACTTTTGAAGTGTCCGTTCTGAACTTTTTGAAGTTTTGGTAAGGTATAATGGAAGTGTTCAATGATTCCACTAGTCGAACATTCTGTAATTTTATAGAGTCTATCTCATCATACAATTGCTCTAGGTTGAGCATTTGCTTTAAATCTTTAAAGAAATTTTCATCAGTACGCGATAATTTAAACTTAGAAAGATCAAATTTCTTTTCCCACGATTTGAATGTGGTACTCACCATTTCATAATTTTTCTTATCCGGATCTTTCGACTGCAATTCTCGATACTGTTTACCATTTTCGAGTTTTAAAGTCAGCGCTAGAGCTTCATCATCTTGTTCCATTGCACCTTTGGTAGCTGTAATTACATGGTCGTTACCCTTGCCACTTGTATGGTCGTAAACCGTAATATTATTTAATGTATTTGTTTCATCGTCTTTGCTTTCGACACGAATAAAGAACCCATCTATGCCACTATAAAAAATACCTGGCTTAATGGCCATGGTTGGTTTTTGATGTCTAATATCATACAACAATGCACCAAACTTTAAGTTGGCCATTGGCAAAAGGTTATTAGAAAAGAAAAAGGCAAAAATACTGATACCTAATACTGTTATTGCCAAAGTGCGCATAAATCGCCAAAGTGATACTCCTGCAGATTTGACAGCCGTTAATTCATAATGCTCACCCAATGTACCATAAGTCATGATGGAAGACAATAATACTGCTAAAGGCAAAGCTAAGGGCACCAAACGTGCAGAAGCATAAACCAATAACTCGAATAACACGCCTGTGCTTAATCCTTTCCCAACTAAATCATCAATATATTTCCACAAAAACTGCATTACCAATACGAATTGCGCAATACAAAAAGTGAGAATGAACGGACCGATAAAACTTTTTAAGACAAGTTTGTCGAGTTTTTTCATGAGATTATTTGTCGAAAGTGGTAGTAAAACACGTTCGCAGCAAATTTATTGTAAAAGCAATAAGGAATAGAAGAAAAAACTATGCGCCAATCGCATGTTTAAGGTCTTCTACTTGTTTATCCCATAAAGTAGTAAGATCCGGAATTTCTTTAGCTTCTGCAAAATCAGTGATTTCTAAAATTGTTTCGTTTGAAATTTCTGATTTATACACTTTAAATGAAAGATACTCGTCCTTTGCACTGTCTTCCCATTTGTACTTCACCCATTCATCCTCAATCCATTCCAACTGTTTCGCACGCTGATAAGAGCCGCCCCAACCAAAGATGTAGATTTCACCTTGGCTGTCGCAATAATCAGAAAACCATTGTGCCAAGTTGTTGGTTTGTGTCAAAAACTCAAATAATATAGATGGAGAGGAACGAATGATGTATTCCAATTGATACTTTTTACGAGCCATGCTTACTGTTTTGTTTTGGCGCTGAGCGCAGTTAGTGTGATTGCAAGTATAGAAAAATTAACGTAACTCCAAATTTATTTTGTCAAGTATTTGAAGCTGGGCAGTTTTCACCTTTCATCACAGCTCATTCATCTGCAAGAGTTTCCATTATTCACTCTTAACTTCAGGTTTTTTCAACTTATAAGTTTCTCCGTGCTGGCTATAGTCTAATCCAAGTATTTCATTTTCGGCACTCACACGCAAAGGAGTGATGAGATTAGTGATTTTATAAAGTATGTAAGAACCTGCAAAACTGAACACGCTAACAATCACCAAACCTAATAGGTGGTACAAAAAAGTGGTAGTTTGACCGTAAAAAAGCCCCACTTCTTTGGCGAAAACTCCGGTTAAAATCATGCCCACAATTCCGCCTACCCCGTGACAAGGGAAGACATCGAGCGTATCATCAAGATTAGATTTATTCTTGGCTCTCACGGCCAAGTTGCTTATGATTGACGCTGCAAAACCAATGAAAAGCGCATGGGGAATAGTGACAAAACCAGCTGCCGGAGTGATAGCTACTAAACCCACCACAGCACCAATACAAGCGCCCATAGCAGAGATTTTTTTACCGCGCACGGCATCAAAAAAAATCCAAGCTAACATAGCCGCTGCCGAAGCCACCATCGTGGTGGTGAAGGCTAACACAGCAGTCGTGTTCGCACCGAGCGATGAACCGGCATTAAACCCAAACCAACCAAACCAAAGCATCCCTGTTCCTAACAATACATAAGGAATGTTGGCTGGTTCCTGGTGTTTGTTGTCGCCAAAAGAACTGCGTTGCCCGAGCAATATAGCACCAGCAAGAGCCGCATAGCCAGCGCTCATGTGCACCACCGTGCCACCAGCAAAGTCTAAAATCCCCCATTGGCGAAGAAACCCATCAGGGTGCCATGTCCAATGTGCTAAAGGACAATAGATAAAAATCGAGAATAGACAGATAAACAAAAGGTAAGCCTTGAAACGAACACGCTCTGCAAAGCTACCTGTGATAAGCGCAGGCGTGATGATGGCAAACTTTAACTGAAACGTGGCGAAAAGTAGCAATGGAATACTTGGAGCTAAAGCAGCATTGATGTTTAGCCCGACACCGTTGAACATAAAATAAGTAAAAGGGTTACCAATGATACCTCCAAAACTATCGCCAAAGCAAAGACTAAACCCCACCACAATAAACAAAACCGTAATCACACCCAAGGCAATGAAACTCTGCAACATGGTAGATATGATATTCTTTTTGCTAACCATGCCGCCATAGAAGAACGATAAACCGGGTGTCATCAAGAGTACTAAACTAGAAGCCGTGAGCATCCAAGCTATGTCTGCAGCATTAGCTTCGGTGGTGATAGCCATCTCTGCAGGAGTAAAAAACAAGCCGGCTGTGCATATTATGGCTAACAGCAAAAAAGGGAAAATCATGGCTTTTCTCATGCAATTACAAATTATAATTATTTATATACAAATATTTTTAGGGCAAAAGTATTAATTGCCATAAATTATAGCAAAATTTAATTATAAATTTGAAGTTTATTCGATAAAAAAATGAAGTATCAGAAAATATTTATTGATTTTTATGCTCTAGATGGTAAATGATAATTTCTTTAACATCAACTACAAAATCAATCAATCCCCAAATTTCCAAAAAAAATGCGTCTACCCTTTCGGATAGACGCATTAAATTTCTACTTAAATTAACAGAAGTAGGCATTTAAGTACCTCCAATATAATAAACCAAAGCGCAAGTAGATTGCGGTGTTGAAGGCTATTGTTGCCTAAAAAACACAGCAAAATGTTCAAAGGCTATAACATTATGAAGTTCTGCAAGACCTTCAACACAGACAATGA
>CANGXE010000159.1 GCA_947457525.1 Bacteroidota bacterium
GTCACGTAATCGTAACGATTTTGTGGATAAACCACGGGGTGACCTTTGCCTTTTTTCATAATCATAGCACAAATAGTCGGCATTTTAGCTAACAAGCGAATGATTGTAAGATTAGTTGCGTCAGGACTTGTATTTGGATTTTGTGTGTCTGGGTAAAATGATGACAAGGCAGAAATCATCGTCATCAATTGACCCATCGGGTGTGAGCCTGTCGGAAACACATCAAAAACTTTTTTCAAGTTTTCGTGCACCAAAGTATGTTGAGTTAAACTGTGTTCAAACTCTGCCAATTGGCTTGATGTAGGCAATTCGCCATAAAGCAATAAATAAGCTACTTCTGTAAACGAAGCACGAGAAGCTAAGTCTTCAATTTCATAACCTCTATAGCGCAAAATACCTTTTTCACCATCCAAAAAAGTAATGGCACTTTGGGTGGCTCCGGTGTTTTTGTAACCTTCATCGAAGGTAACATATCCGCTTTGTCCGCGCAGTTTACCTATATCAAAGGCTTTTTCATTTTCCGTTCCGGTGATTACCGGCATTTCATAGTTCTTTCCGTCTAGGGTGATAATCGCTTTTTCTGACATAAGTATAATATGGGTTATTGATTGCTAATTGTGCCAAAAGTAACAAAAGGAGTAAAACTCAAAAATGATTTCACAACAATATTAGATAATGTAACAAAGTCGATTTTTTGAGGTGATAAATGAAGGCTTTTAAGGACATATAGGTCCTAATGCCGGTGTACCATTGTAAGTGTAAACATTGCCATTGGTTTTTAATCCACAACCGGGTCCTGCTCCACTTCCCGGTGTACAAACCCCTGTACTTCCTAAAAAGCCCTGAGGACCTCCGCCATTTGCTCCGGGTTGTCCTAGATTTCCGCCATTTCCTCCTGCACCTGGGCGGTATGGACCAAAATTCACAAATATAATGGTGCAATTAACCGGGCAATTATTCGTTCCTCCCGCCCCACCTAACAATAGCGTACCATTTGCTCCGGCTTGACAGCCACTTGGTGCTCCATTGTTTCCTCCATTGCCGGGCAAAGAGCCAGCACCACCACCTCCTCCTGAGCCGGCACGGAAAGCAGTACAAGGATTTCCCCCACTCAAACCTGCGCCAGCACCCCCGCCTCCACCTCCACCTCCAATCACTCCATTGTTATTGATAACCACTCCTTGGCAACCGATGTTAACGGCATTGCCTCCGGGCTGACCATCTTTATTAGGACAACTAGTTAAGTTATGACCACTTTGGTCTCCACCATTTCCTCCTCTACCGGCAATTGTTCCGTTATTATTAATCGTAATATTTGATCCACTTGCAAAAGGACCTGTATTCAGTGAAGGTTGAGCTGTGGATGAGCTGCCAATAGTAACACCAGCTGAAATGTTTACCGTTAAATCGATTGGACAAGGTGGAAGTCCTGCTAATGTATGTAGGTTTACGTTTTGTGATGATGTAGTAATATTGATGACGGATGGGGCAACAGTAAGTACATAGGTTGTTGATGTTGTTAAGCTACCAATACTTGCTACCACTTGAACATTATAAACCCCTGGGACAGCACATGAGGATGAAGTAAATGTCAAGGTTGTACTGCCTGGTATCGCCAAATTGCTATTGCCGAATGAGGCAGATACTCCATTAGGAATTCCATTCACAGAAAGAAGTGCAGAAGTAGAAGTTGAGCCACAAGCTCCGGGGTTTCCAATGCTTACAGTTGTCGTAGCTGTGAGTGTATTTGGAGCTAGTCCAATTTCATTTACGGTAGCAAATGACGGTGATAAGGAAAGGTTATAGTCATAAATGGTAATGGTATAGTTGACTGTCTTTACCGTGGAACCTGAAGTAGCTAAAATAGTGATGGTAAACGTACCTAAAGCCGCGCTAGGCAAGGCCGTCAAGGTCATAGTTACTTGTTGAGTAGGTGTGACATAATTGCTCGAAAAATTCAATAAAATACCTGGTGGAACACCCGAGGCTGATAATATAACGGGAGATGAAGTGCCGCTGATTAAGTTTAAATTGATAGTATCATTTACGCTGTTGAAGTTACTTCTAAGCAAGCAATCAGAAGGGTGGGTTAGAGAGATAGAATAGTCAAACGAACATACGGTTTGGCCAACATTTACCCAACACAGCCCATTCCAAAATTGATGTACATTTAAGGTAGCGTTATAAATTGTCAAACCAACAGAAGGGCCAGTAATTGCATCTCGCTGGATAGTGCTCAACGCAGGAAACAATACTCCTCTCGTAGTACTTTGAATATCGAGTATAGCAGTTGGAGCCGGATTGGGCTGATTAATCCCAATAGATCCATTGTCCTTTACTCGCATTTTTTCAATGTTGTTCGTGCGGAAGACTAAATCAACATTATCTATTGTACCTAAAAAATTAACTGCCGCATTGGTTCCTAAGTTTCCTTTCAATTTCCAGAAAGTGGAAAGCGTATCTGATGGAATCCATTGCACGCCATCCCACATCAATACATTTCCATTTTGAGGAGATGCGTTAGAAACCGGGTTATTCTGCAATCCAACTACTGTTGGGTTTGGATAAATGCCGGATAAATCTCCGCCTGCCGGACCGAGAGGCCCGGTTGGACCAGTGATACCTTGTGCACCTGTTTCACCGGTGATACCTTGAATACCCTGCGCACCTGTTGCTCCCGTCACGCCTTGTATGCCCTGAATACCTTGTGGGCCTGTTTCGCCCGTGATACCTTGAATACCTTGCGCTCCGGTGGCTCCGGTTATGCCTTGTATGCCCTGAATACCTTGTGGGCCTGTTTCACCGGTAATACCTTGAATACCTTGCGCACCTGTTGCTCCCGTCACGCCTTGTATGCCCTGAATACCCTGTGGGCCTGTTTCGCCCGTGATACCTTGAACACCTTGCGCTCCGGTGGCTCCAGTTATGCCTTGTATACCCTGCGCACCGGTTGCGCCAGTTGGACCTGATAGTTGGCAGAGTGAAGTCCATCCATTTATGGAGGTAAAATAAAAAAAGCAGTTGAATGAATTGTCATACACCAATAATCCATTGGCAGGTGACACAATAGCCAGCCGTTCTGCTGTAGTTAATCTTGGCACTAATAACCCTTTGTTAGATGCATCAAGATGCAATAATGCACTAGGGTCGGGAATGTTTGTACCAATGCCTACATTGTTCTGAGCATTACCTATAAAAGAGCTACAAAAGAAAAAAAGAAGTAGAATACGATTCATAAGCAAGTAATTAATCAATTTCAAGATGGTAAAATAGCATCCTGAGGTTGTTCTAGTACATATTAAATGTAAGTATTTAAAAATATAAGGCAAGCCCAAGTCTGCCGCTATCTAGCAAACCACTTTGCAAACTCATCAATTTTTGTTTGCGTTTAAACGTCACTTTATTGGATGCTCCCAAGGCCACTAAAATTACTCCTCCTAGTGCAGCTACACCTCCGGCTGCCAAATAAATTGTGCCTTGTCGCTTATTTCGCTGAGTGGTAGCCGCATTGGGAGTTGGCCCTCGGTCGTTATATACTTTATACCCCTGATAAATCAAAAATCCGCTCGCACCCATCATCCCTATTCCTCCTCCTATCATTAAATTTCCGCTGCTGTTCAGCTTAGCTAAATATACAGAATCTGCTTTACTTAATGCCTTCACCGGTTTAAGTACAACACTACTATCTGCTTGAGCAAGCAATTGTATACATGCGAAAAAGACAGGCAATAACATCAGAATTTTCCTCATGGCTTCTGCTTGGCTTTTTGGAAATCGTTCCATGATTTCGTTTTGTGAATGTTGGCGCCATAATATCTCGCCACATCGCCCAAAAAAGTTTGAGTCATAAAATAGGGTACCGCATCAATGGGGTTCATATCTTCATCAAGAATAACCGTAGTGGGCAATACAAAATTATTGTTGGTTAGAGCCAAGCTTAACTGATGAAATGGGAAACTGCCTTGCTGCGCGTTTTTAAACACTTGGCCTTTAAACGTAATATCTTCTTTTAACTCGGGGTTAAAATAAACCAAATCAAAATGCTCATTGATATAAACTGAGGCAGTGTCGTTGATAAACGAAGAGCGTTGTTGAATTTTGCAAGTATTACACCAGTCTGTACCAATCAAAACGATTGTTTTCTTCTTTTTTGTGGAGGGGGTTTTAAATGCTTCTACCGGAGAGAGCCAATTCAATTTCTTATACTTTTTCTCTGCCAATGTGTCTAAAAAAGCTAGTTGAAATTGTGCATTAAAATCGTCAAAAGATGCATTGCGAAAAGCATTTTCAAGCATAAAAACCAACATGGGCTCTATTTTCTTTTCATCCAAATAACCTCCAGCCAACATGCTGTAACGAAACTCATTTTTTTCTTTCTCGAAATTATTCAAAAACAAAGTAGTCGGATACATCAGTTTGCCTTGCAACAACTTTGCTGCTAGTGCATGCGTAGAGCGCGGAGCTGTGCCAGTTGGGGCATACTTTTGGCCTAAATAAGTGATGGTGTCTTTCCCTTCTGCATCAAACTTGACGGCATAAAAATTATTGTTGATGTATTGCGCCAAGCCGGGGTTAGCATAAGTGGTTTGCATCATGCGTTTGCACCAACCGCACCAATCGGTGTAGAAATCTACCAAAAGAGGACGAGGGGCGGTTTCCACTTTTTTCATAGCTTCTTCCAAACTCATCCATTTCACCAAACTACCTTCAGCATCGGGCTGTTGTGCTTGACTGTAAAAAGCAAAAAGCAAACTTATAAATAGTGTAATCGAATGTTTCATAAACTCAAAACTAGCACATTAGATTTATTTATCTTTCGGGTAAGTGATAAA
>CANGXE010000160.1 GCA_947457525.1 Bacteroidota bacterium
AGTGCTCACCACTCCCATGCAAATGGCAAACATTTTTGCTGCCATAGCCAACAAAGGTTTTTGGATTACGCCTCACATTGTCAAAAAAATTATCGACTCTAAAACCGGTAAAGACGTAGTGCAAAAGTTTGAGAGACACCAAACTTTGATTGATGCAGTTCACTTTGAACCTGTCATTCAAGGGTTATTTGATGTGGTCGAAATGGGAACAGCGCGCTCAGCCAGAGTGGAAGGTATCGCCATGTGTGGCAAAACGGGAACAGCTCAAAATCCGCATGGCGATAACCACTCTATGTTTGCCGGATTTGCACCAAAGGACAATGCGAAAATTGCAATTGCAGTGGTGGTTGAGAATGGCGGTTATGGTTCAACTTATGCTGCACCAATTGCCAGTTTGATGGTGGAGAAATATTTGACCGACACCATTCAAACATCGCGGTTGCCGCTGGAGAAAAGAATTTTGGAAGCTAACTTGCTGAACAAGTATGGCATTAAAACAAACGTATCTGCCGGCATGAATGCCAATGGCGAAGAATAAAAACAATGGCTAGACAAGAAAGCCTTACGGGAAAAATTGATTGGCTAACTGTAGTCATCTATATCATACTCAGTGTGCTGGGATGGCTGATGATTCATTCGGCTTCTACGGGTGGAGAAACATACAGCATTTTTGACACTAACATTAACAGCGGCAAACAGTTTCAATGGATGATTGCCTCTTTTATTTTGGCCTTCGTTATTTTGATTGTTGACTCTCGATTTTATACCACGTTTGCTTATGTCTTTTATGTGTTGCTTATTCTTTTTGTGGTGGCCGTGATGGCTGTGGGTACATCTGTGAAAGGACAACAAAACTGGATACGCATCGGTGGATTTCAGATGCAGCCTTCGGAGCTGGCGAAGTTTGGTGCGGCACTTGGTTTGTCGAAATTCCTCTCGGGGTTAAACGTGGATATACGAAAATGGAAAGACAAGTGGAAAGCCTTTGCCATCATCGGCATTCCGATGTTGATTGTGATGGTGCAGGGCGATGCGGGTTCGGCCATTGTGTTTGTGGCATTTGCTCTCGTTCTTTTTCGCGATGGCTTGGAGTCTTACTTTCTCATCACGGGTGGCACGGTGACTATTCTTGCGGTGCTTGCCCTACTGGTAAATACATATTGGCTTTCGGGTTTTTTGGTGGCAATTGCCGGAGTTTTTATTTATTTCTCGTGGCGAAACAAAACGACAGTTAAATGGATTGCTGCATTCTTGGTGATGGCGTTGGGTTTTGTGTTTTCGGTGGATTATGGTTTTAAGCAACTTAAACCTCACCAACAAGATCGCATCAATGTGTTGTTTGGTAAAAAAGTAGAGAAAGGGAAAGACTGGAACATTAACCAATCGCTCATTGCCATTGGCTCGGGTGGCGTGATGGGCAAAGGCTATTTGCAAGGCACACAAACCAAACTGAAATTTGTGCCGGAGCAAAGCACTGACTTTATCTTTAGTTCGATTGGTGAAGAGTTTGGGTTCATGGGCAGCTTGGTGATTATAGGTTTGTTCCTTGCTTTGTTTTTTCGCCTGCTTCAACTGGCCGAACGGCAACGCTCCAAGTTCAGCAAAATGTATGGCTACTGTGTGACGAGTATTTTGTTCTTCCACTTTCTCATCAACATCGGCATGGTGATTGGCGTGGCGCCAGTTATTGGCATTCCATTGCCGTTTATCAGCTATGGTGGCTCTGCGCTTTTGGCGTTTACGATGCTGCTTTTTGTGTTTATTCGCCTCGACACGCAGCGCTACGAAATGTTTCGTTAAACTTATCGAACTGTAGTCAATATAAAATACACTTCTTTGTTTAAACCATTCAAATCATCGCTATGAGCAACACCTCGAAACTAGTTGGCGGATCGTTTCTTTTTGCCGCCACGCCTACCAAAGACGTTTTTATTCCTGAAGAATTTACACAGGAGCAACACATGATTTTCAACACCGTGAAAGACTTCATGCTGCAAGAAGTGCATGGCTTGGGCATTGGGCGCGTGGCTAGTTTAGATGCCGAAAAAGACAAAGCCTTGGTGTTGGATATTTTTAAAAAAGCTTCTGAGTTGGGTTTGAGCGGTGTGTCTATTGACGAGCAGTTTGGCGGACTTGGTTTAGACTTCAATACTTCGCTTTATTACACCGAAGGTCTTGCACTTGGTTTTTCGTTTGCGACCACCATTGGTTGCCAAACGTCTATTGGCTCGTTACCGATACAGTGGTATGGCACCGAAGCGCAAAAAGCAAAATACTTGCCGAAGATAGCCAGTGGCGAACACGGCTGTTCGTATTGCCTCACCGAGCCGGGTTCGGGTTCGGACGCTAACAGCGGAAAGACCCGCGCGGTGCTGAACGAAGCGGGCACACACTACGTGTTGAACGGTCAGAAAATGTGGATCACGAACGGTGGCTTTGCTGAAATATTTACGGTGTTTGCTAAGATTGGCGATGATGAAAAACTATCGGCTTTTATTGTAGAAAAATCATTTGGCGGCATTGAGATTGGTAAAGAAGAAAAGAAGATGGGTATCAAAGCTTCTTCGACTGTGCCGGTTTATTTTATGAATTGCCAAGTGCCGGTAGAAAACCTTTTGGGCGAACGCGGCAAGGGCTTCAACATGGCGTTAAACATCTTGAACAGCGGACGTATCAAGATTGCCGCAGGAGGCGTGGGCGGCATGAAGTTTGGTTTAGAAAAGATGGTGCGCTATGCGACCGAGCGCATTCAGTTCAACAAACCGATTGGCGACTTTGGCGCGATGAAACAAAAGATTGGGCGCATCGCCTCTACGGCTTTTGCTTTAGAGTCGGGTGTGTACAGAGTGGGTGCTGACGTGGACAAAAAACACGATGAATTGAAAAAAGCCGGTAGCAACTACAACGATGCAAAGATTAACGCCATGCGCGAATATGCTATCGAATGCGCATTGCTGAAAGTGCAAGGTTCGGAGGCTATGTGCAATGCGGCTGATGAAGCCATTCAGTTGTTTGGCGGCATGGGCTACTCGATGGAAACGGGCGTAGAGATGGCCTACCGCGATGCGCGCATCACGAAGATTTATGAAGGCACGAACGAAATTAACCGCATGTTGGCGTTGGCAGAGTTTTACAAGCGTGCGTTTGTGAGCAAAGAGCTAAACATCGGTGCTGCAAAATCTACCATCCCTTCAGCTATTTTCCAAAGCTTAAATCCTTTTGGCGGCAGTGGATTGGACAGAGAGTTTGGCTTGGTCAACAACCTCAAAGCCTTGTTCGTTATCTTGACCGGAGCAGCCGGCAACAAACTAAAATCGAAGCTGGTAGACGAACAGGAAATAGTAATGAACCTAGCCGACATCCTCGGACTGGCCTTCACAGCCGAGTCGGCCTTTTTGCGTATCAAAAAACTAAACGAAAACAGCACCACCGACAAAGCCCAATTGGCCATCAAAACCAAGATGGCACAGCTTTATCTCTACGATGCGCTAGATGCTGCACGCAAAGCAGCAAACAACGTGTTAGACAGCTATGCGAGTGGAGCCGAAAAATGGGCGTTACGAAAAGTGTGCAATATCTTGTTGCCAACCTATGATATCAACCCCAAAGATACTTGCCGAGCCATTGCCGATGATTTGCTGAAAAGAGTTGGTTAGGGGTCTGGGAACGTTTTTTTCAAGAACGAGATTAACTAAAATGAAGAAGTATAAACATCCTCTACCGGAAAAACCAAGTCCCAGTTTTTACCCCAAACTATATTTCCATTCTCGACAATAAACTTTTTAAATCTTGCGGGTTTAGCATAATCAGCATAGTCACCAACTGCATATTTAGCTATTGCAGGAGCAAAATCAACCAACTTCATTCGGTTGTCGCTGAACAATATCATAATCTCGTAATTACGTAAGTATGCAGCCGCAACTATTTTGATATTCGTCTGCTTATTTTTTCGCACTTTACTTTTTGATGAAGAATAAATACTTGTTGCCATTTTGCTATTATTTCTTGGTTATACTTTTTAATAAATAATCCCGCTTCTAATTTATCCTTAGCGCTTAGTTCATGCTTGCCTCTTACTTTTTTCCACTGCATTTCAAGAATACCCGCATTAAATACTAACTCACACTTTGATTCAAAATCACACTTGCTAATGTGTACGTGTATCGGCAGATGTTCATTCGAATAAAAGAAAAAAACAAAGCCGAGATACTCATATATTTTAGGCATAATCTATTTTATATCTTCACAAAGATAATCGTTTATGGTCACTTTGAACTTTACTAAAGAATAAATACTGACTACAAAAGACAAGAACTTACTCTACTTCACCACCCCTAACTCACGCCCTACTTTCGTGAAGGCAGCAATGGCTTTGTCGAGATGATGTCGGTCATGAGCTGCGCTCACTTGCACACGAATGCGCGCTTGGCCTTTGGCCACCACGGGATAAAAGAACCCAATCACATAAATGCCTTCGTCCAAAAGCTGAGCCGCAAATTTTTGCGCCAACACAGCATCATACAACATCACCGGAACGATAGGGTGTGTACCCGGCTTAATATCAAAACCCGCTGCAGTCATTTTTTCTCTAAAGTAAGCCGTGTTCGCCTCTAGCTTATCGCGCAAGTCTGTCGTTTCGCTCAGCATATCCAGCACAGCTATAGACGCTCCCACAATAGCCGGCATCAACGTATTGCTAAATAGATAAGGACGAGAGCGCTGGCGCAACAATTCAATCACTTCTTTTTTGCCGGATGTAAATCCTCCACTTGCTCCGCCTAATGCCTTGCCGAGTGTGCC
>CANGXE010000161.1 GCA_947457525.1 Bacteroidota bacterium
AAACTATTAATCGCGACACATGACTAATACTTATTCCTTTCTACTTTTATCAAGTAGATTTTTAAACTTTCCTTTCTAAAATTAGCTTTCTCTAGCAATTTATTTATTCAGTGAACTCAAACAGTTTAATTGAAGATTTAAAACTTATCTCCTTAGCTAATGTTGTATCGAATTGATTAGCTTCGCACCTCGCAAAATGGCCACCAAAAAGAAATCTACTACTGAACCTGTTCCCCCTGTTACCGATAAAGCAATTGGTGCTGAACCCGACACTATCGAAATCTATGGTGCAAGGGCACACAACCTCAAAAACATTAACCTTTCTATCCCCAGAAATCAATTGGTCGTGATTACTGGTATTTCGGGCAGCGGTAAGTCTTCTTTGGCTTTTGACACGATCTACAACGAAGGGCAAAGACGCTACCTCGATTCTTTTTCGGCTTATGCACGGCAGTTTATTGGCGGCTATGAGCGCCCCGATGTAGACAAGATAACCGGCCTTTCGCCTGTTATTTCTATAGAACAAAAATCCGTGAACCGCAATCCGCGCTCTACGGTGGGTACGGTGACCGAGATTTATGATTTTCTCCGTTTGTTGTTTGCTCGCGCAGGCGAAGCTTACTCCTACGTCACCGGCAAAAAGATGGTGAAGTTTACGGAAGAGCAAATCATTGATAGCATCTTGCAAAACTACGCCAATCAAAAATTGATTGTATTAGCGCCTGTGGTGCGTGGCCGCAAAGGACACTACCGCGAGTTGTTTGAGCAAGTGCGCAAACAAGGCTACCTCAAAATCCGTGTAGACGGAGAAATGGTAGACGTTAAACCTAAAATGCAACTCGATCGCTATAAGGTGCACAACATTGAGTTGATTATGGATCGCCTCAAAGTGGAGAACGATTCTCGCGATCGCATCCGCGCAGCAGTGGGTCAGGCGATGAAAGCCGGCAAAGGTTTAATCCAATTGCTAAATGCCGACACCAACGAACTCGCCACGTTTAGCAAACACTTGATGTGCACCGATTCGGGCATTTCTTACGAAGAACCTTCGCCCAATGCCTTTTCGTTCAACTCGCCTTTTGGTGCTTGCACCACTTGCAATGGACTTGGCGTAACGTATGAAGTGAACCGCAAAATCATCATCCCCGATGAAAAAGTGTCTATCAACAAAGGCGGCATTTTACCCATTGGCGAAGCCCGTGATAATTATATCTACAAAGAACTGACTGCGCTATCCAAGCGATTAAAATTTTCGCTGAGCGACCCCATCGCTAAACTCAGCGATGAAGCGCTTTCACACATTCTTTATGGCGAAGCCGCAGCAGGTGGAGAAATAGAAGAGGAAGAAGACATGGTCATTAGCGATTTTGACGACCGCTGGTACACACTCGCCAAAGGCGGCTTGGTCGGTTTGCTCAAACGCTGCTTTAAGTTCACCTCTTCCGAAGCCATTCGCGAATGGGCCGAAGGGTTCATGGAGCCACACGCCTGCCCCACTTGTCAAGGCACACGCTTAAAAAAAGAAAGTCTTTGGTTTAAGATAAACGAAAAAAACATTGCTGAACTCGCCTTGATGGATTTATCCGACTTGGGCGCTTGGTTCGACACCGTAGAAGAAAAACTCAACGACCGTCAATTGCAGATTGCGCGTGAACTGCTAAAAGAAATTCGCACCCGTATCCGCTTTATCCTCGATGTAGGTCTTGATTACTTGGCGCTCGATCGTCCGTCTAAAAGTTTGAGCGGTGGCGAAAGTCAACGCATCCGTTTGGCCACGCAAATCGGCTCACAGCTTTCGGGTATCACGTATATTTTGGATGAGCCGAGCATCGGTCTTCATCAGCGCGACAACCGCAAACTAATCAGCGCCCTTCGCCAACTAGCCGCCAATCCCAACACGGTGATTGTGGTAGAGCACGATAAAGACATCATGCTCGATAGTGATTACATTATTGACATCGGCCCTCGCGCAGGCGAGCACGGAGGTCGTGTGGTGGCCGAAGGCACCCCCGAAGAGTTTTTGCGCCAAGGTTCAACGACCGCTCGCTATCTCTCTAACGAATTGCGTATCGAAGTGCCGAAGCAACGCAGAGCGGGCAACGGACAAACCCTCACCCTGACCGGAGCGAAAGGCAATAACCTCAAAAATGTATCCGCCACTTTTCCGCTTGGCACGTTTATTTGCGTCAGCGGAGTGTCAGGAAGCGGCAAATCAACCTTCATCAACGAAACACTCTATCCTATTTTGCATCACCACGTCTATGGCGGTCGTCAAAAACCATTGGCCTACGACTCGATAGATGGATTAAAAAATATAGACAAAGTCATTGACATAGACCAATCGCCCATCGGGCGCACGCCACGCAGCAATCCGGTCACCTACATCAAAGTGTTTGATGAAATCCGTAAGCTGTTTGCCGCCTTGCCCGAAGCCAAAATCCGAGGCTACGCTCCGGGGCGTTTTTCCTTCAATGTGAAAGGCGGGCGCTGCGAAGAGTGCGGAGGCGGAGGCATGAAAGTGATTGAAATGAACTTCTTGCCCAACGTAGAAGTGCTCTGCGAAAAATGCAACGGCAAACGCTACAACCGCGAGACCCTCGAGGTGCGCTATAAAGGAAAATCTATCAGTGATGTGCTGAATATGACCGTAGAAGAATCACTGCCATTCTTCGAAGCCGTGCCATCTATCTTCCCCAAACTCAAAACACTGAACGATGTAGGCTTGGGTTACCTTCGCTTAGGTCAATCTTCTACCACACTCAGCGGTGGCGAAGCACAACGCGTGAAACTCTCTGCCGAGCTATCGAAAAAAGACACCGGCAAAACATTCTACATACTTGATGAACCTACCACCGGGCTTCATTTTGAAGACATTCGCGTGCTGCTAGATGTGCTCAACCGCTTGGTGGAGCGCGGCAACACCGTACTGGTGATTGAACATAATCTTGATGTGATTAAAGTGGCGGACTATATCATCGACATGGGCCCCGAAGGCGGTTTCCGTGGCGGACAAATCATTGCCAGCGGCACTCCCGAACAAGTAGCAAAAGTAAAGGGGAGCCACACCGCATTATTCTTGCAAGAAGAGTTGAAGTAGCTTTTAACAGACTTTGATTGTTAGGTTTTCTTAAAGCAGCATGACCTTCTCTGCATCAGTATTTTAGTAACAATCCAAGCAATACAAGAACAAATATTGTTACTAAAATCAGAAACCGAAACAATGGTTGAATGGTATTTAAAAATGGTACATGCGAAGAAGCCGAATCAAATTTATCAAGAAATGTACGCTGACTTTTCTGTTCTTCCCAATAGCCAAGTTCTTTCAATAGTTCTTGTACTTCGCTTACTTGACTTTCCCTAACTTGCAATCGCACACCACCAACAGCAACACTATACAGCGGATTGACTTGCGTAGTTAACTCATCCGGCACCAAATAGTCAATGGCTTCATCTTCCAATCGTGTACGCAACACAATGAGATCAATCGGGTTGTTAAGGATAAGTACAGTGACAAATCTATCCATCCCTTGCTTAAACCGTCTTTAAAAATTGACGAATGTCTTCAAAGGCTTGCAAACCCTGCGGGGCGATGGCGGGGATGTTGAAGAAGCCGTGGATGAGTTGAGGGTACAAGGTGTAGCGCAGGGGCACACCGGCCGTGCGGAGTTGCTCGGCATATTTTGCGCCATCGTCTAAAAGCGGGTCAAACTCGGCTGTGAGGATGAAGGCAGGCGCCAAATGAGCAAAGTCAGTAGCGTAGCAAGGCGACACCTCGGGGAGGCAGCGGTCAGCAGGGTTGGGGGTGTATTGGTGCTGAAACCAAAACATGGTGGCTTTTTCGAGCAGGTAGCCGGAGCCGTTGCGGTCAATAGAGGGATTGTTGAGCTTTCCATCTATCCAAGGGTAAATGAGCACTTGGGCGCTGAGGGGAATTTGCGCTTCGCGGCATCGGTGCGCCATGCAAGCCGCCAAGTTGCCGCCTGCGCTGTCGCCCATCAGTACGAGGTCGTTGGCGTTGCCGTTAAAACTATCAGCATTTTTTTTGACCCATTCAATAGCTGTAAAGGCATCTTCATGCGCGGCCGGAAATGTGTTCTCGGGCGCCAAGCGATAGTCCACCGACACCACCACGCAGTCGTTCATCACGCAGAGCCTACGACATATATTATCGTGCGAATCTAAACCATACAACACAAAGCCACCGCCATGGTAAAAGATGATAATGCGTTGATTGGATTTATCCGTTTGGCGATAGACGCGCAAAGGCAAGTCACCGGCTTTGTAGTCGGCAATGTGAGCAACGGGATGTTTTTTGTCAAACATCATTGCCCCAAGCCGAGCTGATGATTCAGACTTTTTGCGCAGGGCCGCGATATCGGTTTCGCCACTAGGGTCTATGGGTTTGCGGAGCGCAGAAAACCACAGGACGAGTTTTGTTTTAAAGTTCATGGGCAGGAATATTTAGTAGGCAAAAAACTCCACTTTGTCTTTCTTCAACAGGCCAATCATGTCTTTCTCAATCACCACATGCACGAGGTCTGTGGTGTCGGGCAGCGGCAAGGTCTTCAGCTCGAAAGTGAGCGGCTGATAGGCATTGAGTTGATTGTTTTCGAAATAAACGATTTGATCTTGCAGCACCTGAAATTTTTTCAAGCCTTTGATGGGAATAGTTTTGGCGTAGCTGCCAAACAAGTCGAACACCAAGATGCCCAACTCGGGGTCGTTCATATAAATGCGGTTGTCCCGCTCTTGAATAAAATTGGGGTTGGGTGTTTGACCCAAGATAACATT
>CANGXE010000162.1 GCA_947457525.1 Bacteroidota bacterium
AACTTTGTGATTTCTTCATAACCCATCGCTAGCGCTTCGAGTGCGCGGTCGTTGGCATGAGGTCCGGAGGCTTGAAAACTCATGATAAAACTTTGGCCGGTGGTGTGCTGTGTAGCGTGAGCGATTTCGAAGAAACGAAGTTTTATCTTTTCAAGGGCTTCGATAAGCACCTCTGCGCGATCATCGGGCGACACGTTTTTCCAAGTAGAAAAAGCGCGACCGGCTCTAACTACGAGTGTATCAGTTTCAAAAGCGGGATAAGTCACCCCGATGGCTTGCTTGGTGTAAGGAGAAGATTCTTCGCCTATCCAAGCCGTAGGGTTTTGTTGCAACAAACCGCAGAATTGTTTGCCCACTTGTTGGTTGTAAGCCTCTTGGCCTTTAGCAGGAGCATCTTCGCCATAGGCTTTTGGATGCTCGGGATATTGCGCAAAAAATGTGCGTTCGTGAATGGCTTGAATAGCGCGGTCAACGATTTCTTTGTAAGCTGGGCTGAGTGCCATATTGGTTTTATTTATTTGGGTGGATAAATGAGTAACGAATATATTAAAATTAGAATGTCACACTTTCTACTTGGTTGCGCAGAATGTCCTCTAGATCTTCGCGTTTTCGAATGAGATAGTCTTTACCTTCGTGTACTAGCACCTCTGCCGGGCGGAACCGCGAGTTGTAATTAGAACTCATGGTGAAACCATATGCGCCAGCGTTTTGAAAAGCAATGATGTCGCCTTCTTTTACCTCGCTTAGTTTTCTGTCCCATCCAAAGGTATCGGTCTCACAGATGTAACCCACCACGGTGTATAGTCGCTGCTTACCCATCGGGTTAGATACATTAATGATGTGGTGATAAGAATTATACAACATTGGGCGGATGAGGTGATTTAAACCCGAGTCGATGCCCACAAAAACAGTGGCGGTGGTTTGCTTTATCACGTTCACTTTGGCTAAGAACGTACCGCTTTGGCTCACGAGAAATTTCCCCGGTTCAAACCAGAGCTCTAAGTCTCTGCCGTAGGTTTTACAGAACGCATTAAACTTTTCGGTGAGCTTGCTGCCCACTTCTTCAATGTCTGTGGCGTAGTCGTCTGGCTTGTACGGCACTTTAAACCCACTGCCAAAATCTATGAATGTTAGGTCGGGAAAATGTTCGGTTACTTCAAATAAAATATCCGCAGCGCGAAGAAAAACATCAACGTCCAGAATGTCTGAGCCAGTGTGCATATGTAATCCGTTTACACAGATATTTTCGCTTTTGATAACGCGCTCTAAGTGGCGCATCTGATAGATAGATATACCAAATTTAGAATCGATATGACCGGTGGAGATGTTGATGTTTCCGCCCGCCATCACGTGTGGGTTGATGCGCACACAAACCGGCACAGTGTTCCCATATTTGTGACCAAACTGTTCGAGAATAGAAAGGTTGTCAATATTGATTTGCACTCCTTCTTTCACAGCCATGTCTATTTCTTCCATCGACACACAGTTGGGTGTATAGATGATGTTTTTTGGATCGAACCCGGCACGCAATCCGGTCCACACCTCTTGAATAGAAACCGTGTCGAGACCCGAGCCGATGTGTTTGAAAAACTTCAGTATGTTGATGTTGTTAAGCGCTTTGCAGGCAAACTTTATCTTGGTGTTTGCTCCGTTAAAAGCAGTTTTTAGTTGGTCGTATTGACGCGCCATGATGGCCGTGTCATAGACATAAATAGGCGTGTCATATTTTTCGGTAAGCACCGAAATGGGAATGCCGCCAATTTGATAAACATCGTTTTTTAATTCGAGCATAAAATAGTCAAAGGTTGTGGTGAAGAAGTGCGAATATAGTCGCAGCAGCTTAAAGTAGTAGTAGCTGCTACTATTATCTAACAAACTCTTTTTTGGGATTTTTGTAACTTCTGACAGAGTTTCTGTGTTAACATGGTTGGAACTCAGAACTAATTCATATGCAAAATATTTGGTTAATTATCGTTGTGGTATGTTGGAACACAGCTGCTTTTGCGCAAAACGCACTCCCTTTCGACAGCTTAAAAGGCAAAGTAAGTTATATCATGGACATACCTACACAAGACAATTTAAAACCGGAAAATTTATTTGAGGCCTATAAGCAGTGGTTTGATAAAGAAGCGGGCTTGTTTACTCGAGTAAATAATCCTGAATATAAATGTTACTCTAGTCAGGCTTGCTTGGAAAGAAAAAAAGAAGTAGATCGGATTTTTGCTAACCCTATCCCACTACAATCTATCGACCCTATGTCGAAAAGAATGGCCACACGAGTGGTGGTGCGTTATACAGGAGATAAAGAAGCCCTTTTAAAGTTGATGTACTTAGAGTATTATTTAGTACTCACTGTTCAGGAGAAAAGCATCCATGCAGAGATAACGGACATTCACTATAATCATCTTCACTCTAAAAAGTACACCCTTCAAAGAATAGGTAATTGGACAAATACTATTTCTGCTGAATCTACAAATGAGATAGAGCACCTCATGCGCCAAGAACTTGCAGAGTTGTCCGATTTTCAAAGGTTATTCAAGTTTTTGAACGAAGATATTTCACTGCTCTACGCCCAAGTTTCGGACTTTGCTACCAAAGGAGCCAAACAGCAGCAATCAGTTAATCAGTAGGAGCCGCTAGATTTTTACTATTCTCACTATTAGTGTCTTTAATGCCAAATACTTTTATGGCTACGAAATATAGAACAGTGTTCACCGCCATGATTCCGGTAAAAAGCCAGAAATAATCTGCGCCTTTGTAGTGGCTAAAAAATCCTCCGGCTTGAATGTTGTTGTTGATGTAAGTCACCAAGATGTTTCCTAAAAAAACAGTGAAGAAGAAAATCGCCATGATGGTGCTTTTCATGTTTTTCGGGGCTTGAGAAAAAGCGTATTCCAAACCGGTGATTGAGACTAAAATCTCCGCAATAGTCAACAATAGATATGCGAATAATTGCCAGCCTATATTCAAAACAATGCCTCGGTCAATTTGTAGTTGTATCCAAGCGATGAGCGCAAAAGTGACAACAGTCATAATCAATCCCCAACCAAATTTTCTCAAAGCAGTAATTCGTACGCCCATGCTCTCCAACCAAGGATAAACCCCAAACGAAAAAACAGGGATGAGAATTAAAATCAGCAAGGCGTTCACTACCTGAATTTGTTCTTGCAGCCAAGTTATGCCCATAAAATGCAAATCCATTTTGCCCGCCTGAATCACCCATTCGCTTCCGTTTTGGTCATAAAGCGCCCAAAAAAGAGGAATGAAGGAAAACACAACGAGCACTTTCCAAACGGATTTGAGTTGCTCTAGGAAAGGAACTTTTTCTTCATGGCGATTGTCTTTCGGCAATTTGATTTTATACTTTTTCGTACCCATCACAAATACAATCAAGGCGATAAACATCAGCACACCAGGCACACCAAAAGCAAGGGGCGCACCATATTTACTGTTTTTCAAAATAGGCGTGATAAGCATCGAGAAAAAAGCCCCAATGTTGATGCCGAAATAGAATATATCGTAAAGCTTGGCAATGTTAGCATCGCTCTCGTTTTCAAATTGGTCGCCCACCATCACGCTCACGTTAGGTTTCACACCTCCGGCACCAAGTGCAATCAATAATAAACCGGCATAAAACAACTCATAGTTCGTGTCGAACAAGGCGAGAAACGCATGCCCTATACAGTAAACCACTGACAGCAAAAGGATAGTTTTATAACGACCTAAAAAATAATCAGCCAGCAAACCGCCCACAATCGAAAAAAGATAAACCAAGGCTACGAAAAGGTGGGTCACTTCGTTGGAGTGAGCTTCTGCTCCGGCAGCTAGTTCGGGGTTATTCGTAGGGTTGAAAAATTGACTGATAAGGAAAGTAGAAAGAATGGCTTTCATGCCGTAGAAACTAAATCGCTCAGCTGATTCAGTCAATACTATATAAGGAGCCGCTTTTGGGAAATTTTTTAATCGTTCGAGTATCGAATTCATGTCAGGTATTTGAATTTAAAAATAGAAATTTACCCGATGAAGAAAATTTTCAAAGTTATTGGGCTGTTGTTTGTGCTTTTAATTGTAGTTACTGCCATCTGTTTGAAGCCTTTGGATAAAACGCCTTACCAGCGCACTGATTTTTATCAAAAGCAAATGGAAGAAATAGTTAAGTTGGAGAAACAGCAAGTTGATTCAACAGATACCCTGATGGTTGGTTGGAGTGCTGTAAATTTGCAGCCAAGTTTCACTACACCTATCGCCATCGATGCTGAACGTGGAGGCAAACATTTTGAAGGTGTTCATGACTCCATTTATGCTCGGGCGTTTGTGTTTGAACAGAGAAGTAAAAAAGTGGCCTATGTCACTGCCGACTTATTGATTATTCCACCCACCGTCACTGCTATCTTAGATACTTTGCTACAGCAAAAAGGATACGGCTTAGATAACATTTACCTTACTGCTACGCACACGCACACTAGTCTTGGAGCTTGGTATCCATCTATAGTTGGTGAGATTTTTGCCGGGAAGTTCGATGAACGCCTGCCAAAACACATCGCCAATTGCATCGCTCAATCCATTTTGCAAGCTGAGCAGGCAGTTGAACCTTGTAAAATAGGATTTGACACCATTGCAGCGCCTAGTTTTGTTGAAAATCGTCTGGTGCATGATAGCGGAACGGTAGATGAATGTTTGCGATTAATAAAATTTGAAAAGCAGAATAGTGAAAAAGCACTTTTGATCACCTACTCAGCACA
>CANGXE010000163.1 GCA_947457525.1 Bacteroidota bacterium
CTTCAAGAAGCCAATTTTGAAGTGGTGACTACCGAAAACATTGGTATTCACTATTCGCACACTATCCAATGTTGGTACAACAACTGGATGAGTAATGCTGAATTTATTAAAGGGAAATATGGCGAGTGGTGGTTCCGCTTATGGCAAATCTTCTTAAAATGGAGTGTAGACATTGCTGCGCAAGGTTCATCTACTTGCTGGAGTATCTCAGCTCACAAAAACTTCAATAACACCGACCGCAATAAGTACATCTCACAACATGCTGAACTCGGTGCCCGTATGGATTTAGTTAATCCAATACGACTTTAGTTTAAAGTCTGACTAATAAAAAATCCCGACTAACCCTCGGGATTTTTTATGCCCGGATGCAGCTTCGGAACACATGTTCCGAAGTCCTAGTTTAAAGTATTTAACTTGCTGAATGTGTGAGCGAAATGGTCAAAAAGCTAATTATCGTTTGTTTGCTTTGTGTGTTGGATTGATAGTGGTGAAATTAGTTATACAATATTTTATTACCTAAAAATCAACTGTATGAAACCAAACATGGGTACTGAGGATCGGATCATCCGCCTTGCATTAGCCGCTATCATGGCCGCGCTTTATTTCACCGGTACGGTTACCGGCACCATAGGTATAGTGCTTTTAGTATTTGCTGCGGTATTTACACTCACGAGCTTGGTAAGTTTTTGTCCACTCTACACACTTGTTGGTCTGAACACTTGCCCAACTAAAAAGTAAAAGGATTATAGAGAAAGTAACTCTTCAATCCCGAGTGTAGCTCGGGATTTTTTTTGCCATTAAGAAGATAATATCAGAGTTCATGTTCTAATTACTCCATACAACCAACAACTATCAACCGATAACCCTAAAAGTTAGATTAATCCTTGGCTGCATCGGCTTTTTAGTTTTGGGAATAGCGTGCATCCAATAGTGTTGGGTCTCGCCTTTCATCAACAGGTGACTGCCATTGGTGAGTAGAACAGATTGGCTTAATGATTTTTCTTTTTTGTGTTTTAATTTAAAGGTTCGTTCTGCGCCAAAACTAACCGAACTAATCGTAGGATTTTTGCCTAATTCGGGTTCATCGTCTGAGTGCCAGCCCATGCTGTCCTGCCCGTTTCTGTATAAATTGAGTAAAACACTTGTATAGCGCACACCGGCAATGGGTTCAATTTTATCTTTGATAAAAAGCAAATCTTCTGTCCACGGCTGGGGTTTCATGGTTAAACCGGAGTAAGTGTAGGGTTTAACCAAATCGCCATACCAAGCCGTCAATCTCGGCTGAGCTACCGTTCGCCCGAAAAGGGTAATGTTATCTTGGCGCCAGTCAATTTTTTTTAATAGGCATTCCATCAACTGCTTACTCTCTAGTTCACTAAATAAGTTATTGTAAAGCAAAACCTCGCCATCTTTGGGCAATAAATTCACCGTAGTGTTTAATGGAAAATCATCGAAAAGCGAAATGGCTGCCATGCGTTATATTGCAACAAAAGAATAATTACAAAGTTCCTATTCGAATGCATTTGTTTGAAGTCATTCTGACAGCCAACAACGCACAACTGACAACTGATAGTTGATTACTTCGGATCGCAAACTACGCGTTTGCCTTGGTTGAAATAGTTTTGGTAAGACTCTTCACCCGGTTGGTTGGTGCAAAACTCGCGGTTGTAAGAAGGGGAGGAGCCAACGCAGGTGTAACCCGCTGCTGTATCAGCATTAATAGCAGAACGATAAGCATTGGCAGTAGAAAAACTATCGCTACAAATAGTTTTTGAAAAAGAATTGGCGTTTATCACAATCGTGCAAGTGGTACACTCGTTGTAGCAACGGAAACATTTCTTACAGCTATTAGCACAAACTGCCACTATACCCAAAAACAAAATCGGAACTATTTTCTTCATACCTTTTTTTATGTAGGCGTAAATATAATGACAAAACCAAAAAGGGGAAATTAATCTGTTGTCAGTTGCCTGTTGCTATAGACGATGGGTTTGGGTTCTGAACTCTGACTTCTGTTTTCTGGTATTTTAAATCTTCGTGTTTTTAGTGTTCTTAGTGGTTAAATATTTTTCCTACTTTAATGGTTAAATATTTTTCTTTGCGCTATGAAGATTTATTTGGATAATGCAGCCACCACTCAGATTAGTAAAGAAGTTTTAGACGAAATGTTGCCTTATCTGACCGAACATTATGGCAATCCATCCTCTATACACAGTTTTGGTCGAAAAGCCAAATCTGCTATCGAGCAGTCGCGAAAAATAGTAGCCAAATATTTAAATGCCTCCACAGCCGAGATTTTTTTTACAGGCAGTGGCACCGAAGCTAGCAATACCATCATTAAATGTGCTGTTCGCGATTTGGGCGTTCAGCGGATTATCAGTAGTCGAGCCGAACATCATTGCGTTTTACATTCTATCGATACGGTTGAAAAGCTGGGTATAGAAATAGATTATGTTAAGTTGGATGGTTTAGGTCGGGTAGATATTAGTCACTTGGAGGGCTTGCTGGATGGAGGAAATCAAAAAACGTTAGTGAGTTTGATGCATGCTAATAACGAGATTGGTACAATGATTAATCTGAATGAAATCAGCAGTTTATGCAAAAAATATAAAGCTTTATTTCACTCAGACACCGTGCAAACTATTGGTTATTATCCGTTTGATTTACAAGCGGTGCCGCTAGATTTTATGAGCGGTTCTGCCCATAAATTTCACGGGCCTAAAGGTGTTGGGTTTATGTACGTAAACGGAAATTTACCCATTAAACCGTATATTGATGGAGGTTCACAAGAACGAAATATGCGTGCCGGAACCGAAAATGTGCCCGGAATTGTTGGTTTGGGCAAAGCCTTAGAATTGGCCATTTTTGAAATGGAGACGAATAAAATCTATCTAAGCAGTCTAAAATCATATATGTTAGCACAATTGATTGCTCAGTTGCCGGATGTTAAATTTAATGGTGATTTGAGTGAAAACGGTAGCAACTACAAAGTATTGAGTGTATCCTTGCCGCCAACCGAGAAATCTGAATTAGTGCTGTTTAACCTAGACATGGCCGGCATTGCAGCCAGCGGTGGAAGCGCCTGCACATCCGGTTCAGAAAAAGGTTCCCATGTTTTAGAAACTATTCAAGCGGATGTGAACCGCAAATCTGTTCGGTTTTCGTTTAGTAAATACAATACCATAGTTGAAATAGACACCGTTATAAGTATCTTAAAATCAGTTATTTAAATTACTAAATTACTACATAATTTATATTATGTTAAATAGGTATTGAGAATAAGAGGGAACTATTGCTCCCTCTTATCTGTGTTCTATTACTCGGCTGTATAAAGCTCAACTTGTTTCAATGCTCTGGCAATTGAAGCATCTTCCGGATCTAACTCTTTTGCTTTAGTTAAATATGGTTTTGCTTTTTTATACAACTCCTTACGTTGTTTAGCTAAAACATCATACTTTTCAGTATCCGCTTTTGAACTGCCTAACTTATTCATTTGCTCTACCAAAGCATTGGCTTTGTTAACATAGAGTGCGCCTAAGTTATTGTAAGGTTTTACGCTCTTTGGATTAACTTCAGCTGAGCGAGTATAGTAGTAAACAACACTATCCTCATTGCCTATTTTCTCATAAGCTAAACCTTTGATAAACAATGCTCCATCATTGTTTGGTTCAACATCAAGTAGATTGTTGATGTAAGTCAAAGCTTCGGTATATTTTGCATCATTTAAGAAAACATTAATCTTGTCTACCAAGATGTTCGGATCCTTAGGAAACTTCAATAAAGCCTCATCAATCACCTTCAAGGCTTCTTCTTTTTTTCCGGCTTTTGTGAGTGCTTGAGCGTAGCTTCTGTAGGCAATTGCTTCAGGTTTCACCGCAATCCAATCCTTGTAAATAGAAACCGAGGCTTCGTTATTTCCGGCATTTTCAGCAGAAATGGCAGCATTTTTCAAGGCAATAGCCAAATCAATGCCGCTTTTTTTGCCTCTGGCTTCCAAAACAGCATTAATATCCTTAATAGCATAAAAGTACTGATAAGCGTTCGCGTAGTCCTTTGCTTGAAATTTATCTACCCCTTCGTTGAAAGTAGCGTTAGACAATGGCAGCATATACTTAGCCACATCTTCCCAGTCCTTGAACTTTGGATCGTTGATTTCATTCAGCTTTTTAAAGGCTTTTACAGCTTCCAATCCACTGGTAGCATACTTGGCTTTCAAGGCTTTATCCATAAAAATCAAGCTATACAACTGTCCGCGATAAAACCAAGTTTTGGCTTTTGGTGCTGTTACTTCATGAACTGCTGCTTCATCGGCACATTTGATTGCGCGCTCCAAATCTTCGGCTCCTCCACCACTATTGTACGTATTCATGGCGTTCCAAACGCAAATGTTGTTTCCGTCTTGAGCATTGGCCACTGTCGGATTTATCGCTGAATAAGCGAAAACCGAGAGCAAAGACGAGGCAATTAGGGTCTTTTTATTCATTTTTAGCTAGTTTTTTAGGTTTAACTATTGATTTAACAAAAGGTTTAATTGATAATCTATTTTACTTCTTCAGCCGGGCTGTCGTCAGTTTTACCCAATTCGCCATCTTCTTCTGCATTGTAGTTCAACTTACCGTTAACGATTTTAGCTACAGCCGCAATTTCGTCTTTCGGGTTGAGCTTTATCAAGCGAACACCTTGGGTAGCTCGACCCATCACGCGCATTTGTTCTACTGCCAATCGGATAGCAATTCC
>CANGXE010000164.1 GCA_947457525.1 Bacteroidota bacterium
CAAAAAGAGGAAGAACTGAAGCGCAAGGATGATGAACTCAATCAACTGCAAGAACGATATACGCAACTGCATGAGCGCGTCAAAAAGCAGCAACAACAGCAAGCTGATTTGCAAAAGAAATACGCCAATCAGAAATTTATCCGCGAGGCAGAACGAGAACTGCGCAAGCTCTTGATAGATTGGCAAAAAGCACAGACCGCAGAAGAGAAAAAAACGGTGGCGAAGAAGACGGAAAAGACTATTCGACTGGAAGAGCCGAAAGAACTCGCTAAGAAAGAACAAAAGATTTTTGACCTGCACTATCGCGCCACTCCTTATCCGCCAAAGGTTGGCTCGATGGTGCGTATTGTTTCTTTAGATAAAATCGGTACGTTGGTGCAACTGGGTGGTAAAAAAGTACAAGTGGCGGTGGGCGATATACAAGTGAGCGTAAAGCCGCAAGACATAGTGGTGGTGGAGCGGGTGAATACTTAGTTTTTCGGTCCAAACACTTTGTACACCGCAAAGAAAACGGCAATGGTGCCGAAGTAGATGGCTGCCAACAAAGGGTTGTAAACGATCATGGCGACCATCGCCACGCTGGCGATAAGCAAAGCCACAGCCGGGAAAAGGGGATAGAGCGGTACACGAAAAGGACGCTCCATCTCTGGTGCAGTTTGGCGCAGTTTGAAAATGGACAAGCAAGAGAGGATGTACATAGAGATGGCGCCAAAGACGGCAATGCTGATGATGTCACCAGTGCGCTCAGTAAACAAGGCCAAGATGCCTAAAATCATATTAAAAATGAGGGCGAAGTGAGGCGTGTGAAACTTGGGATGGATGGCCCCCAGTTGGTGCGGAAAGTTTCTGGTTTTGCCTAGTTCGTAGGTGGCTCGCCCTGCGGCCAGCAGCAGACCATTGAACGAAGCGACAAAGCCAAACAAGCCCACGCTGACGAGCAGGTGGTACATCAAGGCGCTACTGCCGGTGATTTGCGCCAAGGCCATGGGCAGAGGCGAGTCGGAGGTGTTGCCGGAGGCATCGTACACCACTTTTTCCCAACCGCCCACACCCACGGCAGCGGTGAAGGTCATGACGGCTAAAATACCCAGCGTAATCATGGAATACACAAAGCCTTTGGTGATGTTTTTTTGTGGCTCGATGGTTTCTTCGGCCACGTTGGCCAGCCCTTCCATGCCTAAGAAAAACCAAATAGCAAAAGGAATGGCTGCAAAGGCGCCTTCCCATCCGTTGGGCAATGGATTTTGGGTCATGTTTTTAATCTCAAAATGCGGCAAAGTTAAGGCCGCAAAAAGCGTGAGCTCGGCCACAGCAATGATGGTGATGACCAACTCAAACGAAGCAGAAATTTTAACGCCCAAAATGTTGATGCCGGTGAAAATAAAATAGGCAATGACGGCAAAAACCAAGGTGTTGACTGAAGGGAAAAGCAGGTGAAAATAAGCGCCAATGCCGAGCGCGATAGCCGGTGGGGCAAACACAAACTCTATCCACTGCGCCATGCCGGCAATGAAACCCACTTCTCTGCCAAAGGCTTTGGAGGCGTAGTCAAACACACCGCCTGCTTTGGGAATGGCGCAAGCCAGCTCGGAATAGCTGAGCGAAAAAGTGATATACATCAACAAAATGAAAAAGGTGGCCACTGCCAGGCCGAGCGTTCCGCCTTTGTCTAGCCCGAGGTTCCAGCCGAAATACATGCCCGAAATCACATAACCCACACCCAGGCCCCAAAGCATGATGGGCGTTAATGTTTTTTGCAATCCTTGACCATTGGAAACGTTGCTCATCATTCAGATTTTGAAACAATATATAAATCCCTACTCATTTTTTGTCTATCTGCGTTTGGAACTACAATTAATTCTTATTTTTAGCCAACAAACACACAATAACATGGAAGCAACAGCTACAGCCGCCCCCAACATTCAAATCAGCACGAACACCCAATTGGCGGAGATCTTGAGAATTTATGATTTGCAAAATAAAAACTTGCAAAACATGAAAAACAAATCTATCAGCGACCGCCTGAAAAAGATTAAAGAGTTGGAGAAAGTGGTGTTGGAAAATCGCACGCAAATTCAAGATGCGCTCTATAATGATTTCAGAAAAGCGCCCTTGCAAACCGATTTCAGCGAGACCTATCCGGTGGTGGCGGAGTCGCGTTTATTCAATAGCAACTTGCACGAATGGTCAGAGGCGCATGAGGTGAGCACACCCATCACGTTCATTGGCTCGAATGCTAAAATTGAGTTTGAACCGAAAGGGAGAATTTTATTACTCACGCCTTGGAACTATCCTTTCCAAATTCCTTTGAAAAACTTGATTGCGGCTTATGCTGCAGGCAATGTGGTGATGATTAAACCATCTGAGTTTACGCCACACACTTCTAAATTGGTGAAAGAAATTGTGGCAAAAGTTTTCCCGGAAAATGAAGTGGCGGTGATCACCGGAGACATGGCAGTGTCGCAAGAAATCTTAAAACTACGCTATGACCACATTCACTTTACGGGCAGCCCTGCAGTAGGCAAAATTATTATGCGCATTGCATCTGAAAACTTGACGAGCGTTACGCTCGAGTTAGGTGGCAAATCACCTACGATTGTGGACGAAACGGCAAACATCAAGAAAGCCGCTCGCAATATTATTTGGAGTAAGTATTTGAACAACGGACAGACCTGCGTAGCGTCTGACTATGTGTATGTACACGCCAGCAAGAAAGAAGAATTTGTGCAGCAGATGCGCGAACAAATCAAAAAGGCATTTGGTGAAAATGCGCAGAAAGACGGAGCATATTGCCGCATGATCAACAGCAAACATTTTGCGCGAGTGAAAGGATTGATGGATGAAGCCATCAGCAAAGGGGCGAAAGTAGAGAACGGTGCGACCGTAGATGCTTCGGAAAATTACATTGCCCCAACGGTGTTGAGCAATGTAAACACCGACATGGCGCTGATGAAAGAAGAAATATTTGGGCCGGTGTTACCGGTGTTGACCTACACCGACATCAACGAAGTGTTGCGGTTTATCAATGCTAACGAGAAACCATTGGCGCTTTACATTTATAGTTCATCATCCAAAAATCAGGAGTTCATTACGCACAATACTACCTCGGGTGCGGTTTGTATCAATGAGTCGATGATACACAATAGTTTCCCGGGTTTACCATTTGGTGGTGTAAACAATTCCGGCATTGGTAAAAGCCACGGTTTGTATGGTTTCAAAGAATTTAGTAACGAGAAAGCCGTGCTGAAAGCATGGAATGCGCCATCTGACCTATTGACACCGCCTTACAGCAAAATCAGTCAGACCTTAGTCGATGCGATGCTCAAATTTTTATGATAACTAAAAGTGTTTTTTATCTTGCAAAAAAATAAAGGAATGAAATTTCAGAAATCAAGTTTGCTTTTTTTGATTGTAACGGTTACTGTAGTGACGTTGTTGATTAACGGTTGTAAAAAAGAGGAAGACAATTTACCCTTAGAGCCTATAGCATTTATTCAGCCTGACACGGCTATCATTCGCAAATTTCCGGGCGACACCTTGCCGCTTCAAATTCAGTTTACTACCGATCGCCCTATCAATTGGGTGAAAGCAATGATGGATTTGGATACCACTAATGCCGCTTATACCCCAACTTATCCGGATACTTTGTTTTTAGTAAAACTCGACACCTTGGAGCCGCGCGTTAATCGCTACACTTACACCGGCTCCATCAAAGTGGCCGACACTTTACAGCCTTTCGATATTTTGCGTTTCAAGGTTTCGTTCAATGCCGGCAAAACATCTTTCACCACCGGTCAAAACTTTCCGGCAGGAATTGTTTCTTCCAGCAAAGAGTTTAGAATAGACATTCGCTAAATAGTGCTAAATCATCACTAAAACCTCCTGACGAAAATCAACGCAGGAGGTTTTTTATTTCGCTAATTTCACCCTTAAATAATTGGCCATGAGCTCCTCTAAAGACTTGCATCACCACCGTAGAAATTATGAACGCCACGAGTTAACCGAAGATAAAATTTCACCCAATCCCTTTGAGCAGTTTGGATGGTGGTTTGAAGATGCCTCACAAGGCGAAATCATAGAGCCCAATGCCATGGTGCTATCCACTGTTTCTGCCGAAGGCAAACCTTCATCGCGGGTGGTACTTCTTAAAGCGTTTGATGAAAACGGTTTTGTGTTTTACACCAATTACAAAAGCAAGAAAGGGCAAAATATAACGGAGAATCCTCATGCTTGTTTGCTTTTTTATTGGGATAAACTAGAGCGACAAGTGCGCATTGAGGGCAAGGTAGAGAAGATAGCCGTGCAACTGTCGGAGCAGTATTTTTCTGCTCGCCCCTATGAAAGCCGATTGAGCGCTGTGGTGTCTGACCAAAGTGAAGAAATTCCGAATCGAGCTTTTCTCGAAGATAAACTGTTGGCTATCCAAAATGCCGGTGTGGTGAAACGCCCGGAGCATTGGGGCGGATATATCATTCAGCCCAACTACTTTGAGTTTTGGCAAGGTAGAGCTAGTCGCTTGCATGACAGAATAGTTTATGAGCTGGAAAACGGTTCTTGGAAGATTAAACGCTTGGCTCCGTAAAAAAAGAACCTGCCTTGAAATTTCTTTCGGGGCAGGCACCTATGGTTAGCAAGATCTTTTAATCAGTGTATTTGTGCTGATTGACAAGTCAAATAAACAAACTCCATTCCACAAAAAAATACCCAAATTCACCGAATTCTTACTCGCCCTTTTTC
>CANGXE010000165.1 GCA_947457525.1 Bacteroidota bacterium
CCCGAAAGGCCGGTGCGCGAAGCAAAGAACACTACAACTAGACTAAAAGCTAAGATGGCATAGCTCAACACAGGTGCAAACCTTTTTTGCTGCCATCCGGCCCATAGGCCAAGGAGAGAGATAACACCCAAAGCATAACTCATAAAAGCAAAGGTTTCGGCTGTTTCTTCGTGGGTTTCGATGATTTGCTCTGTGACGCCCGGAAGATTTTCGACTACGTCTTCAGCACCCTCGCCTGTGTACATGGCGGGAAACGTAGCCAAGGCACCGCAGACGAAAACCGCCAGCGCGGCTTGTTTCACTGCCGCTGATTTGAAGACCAAAGCCCCTACAATAAGCAGGATGCCCACGATAGGAAAAAGAATAGGAATATGATTTATCAAAAGATGAAAATGTGCTTGGTTCATGGTATAAAATTTAATGAGTGAAAAAATAATTTAAGTAATAGAAACTCCGATGAGACGCCCGATGCCATAGGTGACTGAGGCAGCAGAAAGCCCAAAAAGGACTTGGCGAAAGCCCGAGAACCATACGCTTCGTCCGGTGAAGAGGGTGATGGCCGCACCAATCAAAAACAGACCGACTGCGCTAGACGCCACACTAGCGCCAATGGCCACATACCCTTGCATGAAAATAAACGGCCACACGGGAATAATCGCCCCGATGCCAAACAACACGAAAGAGGAGATGGCCGCCTCCATGGCGGAGCCTTTTAGCTCTTCGGCATTGATGCCGAGTTCTTCTTTCACGAGCATGTCGTGCGCCAAGGTTTTATTTTTCATCAGCTCTTTGGCCATGTCTAGGGCTTGTGCATCGGGTATGCCTTTAGCCATGTAAATCAAGGCGAGCTCACGGGTTTCGCCCTCGGGGTTGACTTCGAGCTCTTCCATTTCGAGTTGCATTTGGTTTTCGTATAACTCTTGTGAGCTCTTCACCGAAATCCATTCGCCTAAGGCCATGGAGAGCGCCCCTGCCAACAACCCGGCCACACCCGCCAGCAACACGCCTTGTTGCCCTTCGGTGGCTCCGGCAATACCCATCACCAAACTGAAGTTGGACACCAAACCATCATTGCCGCCCAACACTGCTGCGCGAATGGCATTGCCGCCAACGGTTCTGTGCCGCGACTCAAACCGCGCCAACTGGTTGCCGGATATTCGCTTGTCGCTATCCAAAATGCTGCGGAGTATTTTGACGTGATTGGTTTCGCCACCCGACAGCTCTTGTTGGTTTTTACGTTTCGCCACAATCACTGCATTAGAAAGGCTCTTCTCGGTGTCGAGCAATGCGCCAAGCACATAATCATAACCAAACACTTTGCCGATGGCATTTAGTGTTTTGGCTCTGAACGAAGGTTTGTTGATCTGCTCAAAGTCAATGTGGGCATGCGCAGCAAACGCTTCAGCATGACTGAGCTCTATCAAACTCATTTCGTGAAAGACCTTGGCAATAAGCGGATCTTCTTCGTGGTCAGCGAGTTTTTGGTAAAGATAGGCCGCGTCTATCTCGGTTTGGATGCTGGCGTTTTTCATTCGGAAATGTTTTTAGCTGTCATGAGTAAAGGGTAAGCGCCTTTCACCACGATCTGATGATTGGGCGAAAGATAAACAGAAGAAATGGCGGTGAGACCATCGGTATAAGCCGTAAGCCATCAGCAGACAGGTTTAATCAGCAAGATTTTGGGGGTTGCCAAACGAGGACACTCAAAGAAGAAGAAATAAAATCTTCACTGTATAGAATAAAATGCTCCGCAGCGTTGGCGTTGGTCGGGGTGAAAATAACCGATGAGGTAACGGGCGTAAACACTATCCAATTGGTGCCCACAGAGGTGTTGTGTTCTTTAAAAGGCAACTGCTTGTCTTCTTCATAGTCCTCATCTTTCGGGGCATCGGGGCTGTAGTGCATAGCCAAGAAATCGGTAAACGTCACACCCGCATCTTCATGGGCATGCTCCGCAAAATGCTCCATCAGTTTCGGCAATTTCAACAACTGCCCCAACTCTGTTGCCGTGAGGCAATAGATAGCAAACAACAATATGGCCGTTACTTTTTTCACTACTGCGAATGTAGGCTATTAAAATAGAGTAATGTATGATTATTGTCAGTCCGCAGTTATTGGAGGGTGTTTAGCGGGCTTTAGCAATGAAACAGCTGGGGAGTGTTCAATAAACTGTGTTTTTTATCATTATGTAAGACATTAAAGCACAAGTAGATGAAGTCGGAGACTTCTTTTTTTTAGATACTTCTAAGTCTCGCGATGCTAAGACTTGGAAGAACGACTGACTTCGAACAGCGAGAACAGTGATTACTCTTTCAAACGATCTAGTGGACTTTTGACCTTAGCTACGGTCGCTTGGCTAACTTTTGCGTATAGCTGTGTTGTTTTTAAATCTTTGTGCCCCAATAGTTTTTGAATGTGTGTAATATCTGTGCCGTACTCCAATAGATGTGTGGCATAGCTATGGCGCAAACTGTGAATACCAACCGGTTTGTTTATCTTGGCTTTGATCATGGCCTGCTTGAATACTGCTTGAGCAGAGCGTGCGCTATATTGTCCGCCATATTGCCCTTCGAATAGAAAATGTTTTGGCCGATAGGCTTTATAATAAGCTCGAAGATCTTCTAACGCATCTTGCGGCAATGGTACATAACGATCTTTTTTGCCTTTTGCGGCTTGGAGGAGCACTTGCATCCTAGTGCTGTCTATATCAGTCACTTTGAGTTGAACAATTTCACTTACCCTCAAACCCATGCCATAGCAGAGTTTAAGCATCAGTAAATGTTTAGGGTTTTCAACTTGATCAAATAGTTTGACGATGTCTTTAGTACCTATTACCTTGGGTAAAGTGCTAGGTTTTTTAGGACGTGGTATGTCAAAAAAGAATTTTTCTTGTTTAAGTACTTTTTCGAAATAGAATTTGATGGCGTTAATGCGGCTGTTTAACTGCTGCTCCGAAATTTTATCCTGTTGGATGCAATAGAGCAAATAGCTGCGTAGTTTTTCGGGTGTTAGTTTTTCGACCGCGTTGTTTTTAAGGATATAGAGCAACTGAGCAAACTCGGTGGTGTAGGTGCGTTGGGTGTTTGGGCTGTAGGCTTTTAGTTTAAGTTCGTCTACAAAACGATTAAAGGCGGGGAGATTGATGGGAGAAATCTGTGCTATGACCGCTTTGCCGTAAGGATTTGGCAAATCTAGCTTTAGCTCTGCACGGATGGATTGCACATCGGGTAGGTACCATTTTTTTGCAGAAGCGCTCCACTTCACAGCCGGATAAGCTTGACGAAGTTCTGCAATAAGTTTTGCGTCTTTTGGGAAAGCAATCCAAATGACTTTTGATTGATGGTGTTCCCCAAGTAAAAAAGTGTAGCTTGACGTATTTAAGTAACTGCGCATTATGGATATTTTTTTAGATTATATGCAAACTAATACATAAAAAGCGTGATGCGCAAAAAGAATATTTTTTTACCTTTTTCATATGAAAATCAATAACTAACAGTTGGTTTTTAAATTAATTTTGAGAAATTTGGAAATATGGCGAGTTGCGTCTATTTTAGAGTTACAAGCTATTTTAGGACACGTCACACACAAATTAAAAAGTAAGTGAAATACAATTTAGACAGATTTAAAACGGCTCAAGATAATTGCTATACCCAAGTCTTGGAAGAAATGAAAAATGGCAAAAAAGTGAGCCATTGGATGTGGTTTATATTTCCACAAATATCAGGCTTAGGAAAATCTGGGACTGCGAAAAAATATGAGATTGCTAACATAGAAGAAGCCGAATACTATTTGATGGATGAATTGCTTTCAAAAAGACTTCTTGAACTAACTAGGATTTTAGTATACGAAGTTGAAGGAAAAACTACTGAGGAAATATTTGGATTTCCTGATTACCTTAAATTTCAATCATCAATGACACTTTTTTATTCAGTAGTAATATCGAATAGACAATTAGAGCATAATAGCGACTATATGTGCTTTGAAGATGCAATTAGAAAATACTATGATGGCCAACTCGATAAATCTACTTTAGAAATTTTAAAGAGAACAACACTTTTTAGTAACGAAACTCCTTATCAATTTACAAATATTTCAGTTGACCAAGATGACTATAATTTCAGACTAGAATACGTTAACATTCAACCCGCAGATAAATGGAAACCGCCAATAGCGACCTTATTAATTCAAAACAAAGAAAAACAGAATATAGCCTCAATTGAAAATGCAATGGGACCGCTTTGTTGGAGCAAGGATAAAAAAATAGTTGTATTACCTATTTGTAAAATGCATTGGCTTAAAGGATTTCATCAAAAATTTGCAGTTATCAACTTAGACGAAAAGACAATTACACACCTTAAACTAATGCATAAAGGTGAGCCACGAATTATTGACAATGTTGAAAATGATAGTTTTCATTTTAAACATTTTAACGCCAACAAAGAAGTTGTAGAAGGTGTTGTGAAATATGCGACAAGTGAAATTGAAGAGATAATAAAGTTCGGATGAGAAAAACAGCTTGTAACACGGGTTTGGCAAAAGTGGCGGTTCAGTGCTCCGCAGACACATTTGTGGTTAATCAAACTTTGGTTCTCCGCATCAACATTTGTGGTGAAAATCGCCACCTTCGCCAAGCCCGAAAACGTCAGGATGTGAAATAACCTTGATTTATTTTTTTAAATACAATTTTCTTACTCTAATTTTTTAGATCACCGCATTAGCTTCGATTATAGCTCGG
>CANGXE010000166.1 GCA_947457525.1 Bacteroidota bacterium
AAAATCCTTCCCGCCTTTGATATGATTATCAAAAATAGAAGCTGAGGGCAATGGAATATACTTACTCTTATCGGCTGTGGTGCCACTGCTCTTGGCCATCCATTTCACAGGTTGTGGCCAAAGTACATTTTGCTCTCCGTGTTGAATTTTCGCTATCCAAGGTTTTAAGTCGTCATACTCCGACAGTGGAACCTTTGCTTGAAAATCGGCAATGGTTTTGATGTTCTCATAATGGTAAGTCTTCCCCCAAGCAGTATGTTTTGCCTGTAGAATAAGCGAATGAAAAATAGCATGTTGTGTTTCATTAGGTTGTTCAATGGCCTTAAATATTCGCGCCCATCGAGCCTTTAAATATTGACGAATAAGAAAGTTGAACAAAGACATGCTTAGTGTAAAATAGAATTGAGGTTAAACCTACTGATTTCTATTTATTTCTTCCACTTGATGCCGCAACCTACTGTTTTAGTGAAGGTGTTTTCAATGGGTTTGCCGGCTAGCAACGCATCAAGAGCATTTTCCACATAGCGTTCTATCACGGCTTTCGCATCGTAACTATTGTCATCAATAGCACCGGTATATTTTAATATAAAATCATTGTCTTCTTTTTGTACCACAAAAACTTCCGGAGTGCGGGTTGGCCCCCATGTGCGAGCCACGCTTTGTGTTTCATCATGCAAATAAGGGAAAGAGAACTTCTTCTCCTTAGCGCGTTTTTGCATGTTTTCAAAATTATCGTCAGGGTAGTTGACAGCATCATTGGGGTTGACAGCTATAACCGGAAACCCTTTATTTTTATATTTTTTATCCAATGCAATAATTCTGTCTTCATACTTTTTGCTAAACGGACAATGATTGCAAGTAAAAATAACGACAAAGCCCTTATCTTCTTTAAAATCAGCCATAGATACCATCTTGCCATCCACATTCTTTAGTTTAAAATCATCAGCTATCTCCCCCACGTGATAGCCTTGATGTTTGAAAGAAGTTAATGCAATGAATGCAACAAAAAGAATGATAATTTTTTTCATAGTCGGTTGAATTTATGAAGTGAAACAAGGGAATCTAATTGATAATCGTTGAGTTCTCCTTCGGTAAAAAAAACTTTTTTGCCGTTTTTATAAAACACCGTGGCGGGTATTGCTCCGCTCCAAGTGCTGTCTATTTGGTTGAGCCAAATGCTTGGATTGCCGGCTTGTAAAATGAGTACTTCGCTCTGTATGTTCTTTTGTGCGACAAATTTTTGTACACTATTTAGTTCTTTAAGTGAATTCAAACTCACCAACATCACTTTTACTTTTTATCTCTCAAATTGTCGTTGCACCTCTTCAAAATATGGCATTTCTTCCACACAAGGTTTACACCACGTGGCCCAAAAGTTGATCACATATAATGTGTCATTGTTTTGTGCTACACGATTTTGCAGTTGAGCTAGAGGAGTTATTTCGAATTTTTGTACAATTAAAAATGCCGATAAAATCAGTACAATAATTTTTGCCATAGTGGAAAGCCAAGATGAATTATTGAACTCAAACAAAAATGTAAAAAAGCACAAAGAAAAAAACCTACCCGCTAAAGTGAGTAGGCCTACCGAAAGACTCCTTCAATCTACGGTAAATAGTATTGACGTGAAGATAATCCCTGATTTAGAATATGTCAAGTAAAAAATTTGCGGTAAAGATTTTACTACGCTATTGTGCCGTATTTGGCGCAACTACATCCTCCGGATTGTCTTTAAAAAAAACACCTTGAAAAAGTAATATAATAATTACTCCGGTGGTGATAGCCGCATCAGCTATGTTGAAGATAAATCGAAAAAACTCGAAGTAATCGCCACCTACAAAAGGTACCCACTCCGGCCAAAAACCATGAAACAATGGAAACCAAAGCATATCTACGACTAAGCCTTGCATCCAACCCGAGTAACCGCCCTCTGCCGGAAAAAGCTGAGCAACTTGGTGATGACTTTCTGAAAAAATAACGCCATAAAACGTGCCATCAATCATATTGCCCATAGCTCCGGCCAATACCATAGAGGCTGCTGTAACAAACGCCCAATGTGCTTTTTCGTAGATGATTTTGCGCAAATACCAAACACCTCCAACCACAGCAAATAATCGAAAAATGCTTAAAAACAACTTGCCCCAAACACCCGGCAGCATCATGCCAAAAGCCATTCCCGGATTTTCGGTGAAGTGAATGCGAAACCAATCAGTAATAATATACTCTTGGCTAAGCATCATATTACTCTTCACCCAAATTTTGGTGGCTTGGTCTATTAGAATAATACTTAATATAATAATGGCGGCTTTATATCCTTTCATGGTTTGAGTATTTACATCAGCATTTTTCAACGCTTACTTTGATGACTTCATCGTTTAATTCTATTTCGTCAAACGAAGTTAATGAGCCGCTGACAGAAATTTCTTTAGCTAACACTTCGTGACAAATGTAATCATTGAATTGAGCTAAGGTGATTTGCATAGTTTCATTCGCTTCTACCACCACACGAATGCGGTCGAGCACTTCAAATCCTTTGTCTTTGCGCAAGTTTTGAATTTTATTTATGAACTCGCGCGCATTGCCCTCAAGTTTAAGTGACTCGTTAAGCGTGATATCCAAGGCCACCGTTACCCCAGCATGACTTGCGACCAACCAGCCCGGAATATCTTCACTCATGATTTCTACGTCAGCCAACTCCAATTCAAAAATTTCACCTTCTAAATTCAAGGCATAAATGCCTTTAGTTTCGATAACGCGAATGTCTTCTTGAGTAAATGCCAAAACTGCGTTTTGAATAGCCTTCATTTTTGTTCCAGCTCTTTTGCCCAACTCTTTAAAATTTGGTTTGATTTTCTTTTTCACCACACCATCTGCATCGCTGATGTATTCAATCGTCTTCACGTTGACCTCGCCCAAAATGTAAGCCTCTACTTTGCTATACTGCTCACGCTGTTTATCGCTCAATAAAGGGATTGATATTTTAGATAATGGCTGACGAACTTTGATTTTTTCTTTTTTTCGTAATGACAATACTAACGAACATACCTTTTGCGCCAACTCCATTCGCTGTTCTAAATCCTTATCGGTGCGATTGGCATCGGCTATTGTCCATAGTGTAAGATGAATGGACTCCCACTTTAGCGTTGTGTTTTTTTCTATGGCATTGGTGCGTATGTTGTTTGTCAAATTTTGGTACAACCAATCGCTAAAGAAGGGTGAAATAGGCGACATCAATTGCGCCACAACCAGCAAACATTCATGCAATGTTTCATAAGCCGATTGCTTGTCGCGACTCATTTCGCCTTTCCAGAATATTCTGCGACTCAAGCGAACATACCAATTGCTCAAATCTTCATCTACAAACTGCTCTATGGCGCGTGCAGCGCGAGTAGGTTCATAATCATTGAAGTAGCCGGTCACATCACTGATGAGTGTTTGTAAACGCGAAGTAATCCATTGGTCAAGCTCCGGTTTTTCAACAAACGGCACCACATCACTTTCATTTTTCTTCCATTTATCTAAATTAGCATAAAGAGCGAAAAACGTGTAGGTGTTATAGAGTGTTCCAAAGTGCGCACGCGAAGTATCCTGCAAACCCGCCAAGTCAAACTTCATGTTTTCCCAAGGGTCGCTGTTGCGAATCATATACCATCGAGTAGCATCTGCACCGTTCTTCTCTATCGTTTCAAAAGGGTCAACGATGTTGCCCAAACGCTTGCTCATTTTGTTGCCATTTTTGTCGAGCAACAAACCATTACTCACTACATTTTTATAGGCCACAGAATCGAAAAGCATAACGCCTAAAACATGAAGTGTAAAAAACCAACCGCGCGTTTGGTCTACACCCTCAGCAATAAAATCTGCCGGAAATGAGTTTCGAAATTGCGCTTCATTCTCAAATGGCCAATGCCACTGTGCATACGGCATTGCGCCACTATCAAACCAAACATCTATCAAATCCGACACACGCTTCATCGGCTGACCGGTTGCAGACACTAAAATTATTTCATCTACATATGGTTTATGCAAATCATTAACCTCCATGGCTTGCATAAATCCGGCTTTTACTGATTGCTCAATTTCAGATTTTAATTCCTCGATAGAACCGATGCAAACTTGTTCTAATCCGTCTTCCGATTTCCAAATCGGCAAGGGTGTTCCCCAATAGCGCGAGCGAGACAAATTCCAATCTACTAAGTTTTCTAGCCACTGCCCAAAACGACCTTCTCCGGTGCTTTGCGGTTTCCAGTTGATGGTCTTGTTGAGTTCAATCAAACGGTCTTTGAAAGCCGTAGTGCGAATAAACCAACTATCTAGCGGGTAGTAAATTATTGGCTTGTCCGTGCGCCAACAGTGCGGATAGTTGTGCTCGTATTTCTCCGTTTTAAATAATTTATTTTCCAATTTAAGTTTCAACACAATCAAATCATCTGCACTCATATACGATTTCAAATCGGCAATGATGTTGTTCACCCGCATAATCTCGTGTTGCAACTTAAACTCTGCCTCTTTTTCACTTTCAGTGTAATAAGCTTCCTTGACATAGCGACCTTGCAATGGGAAAACAGGGTCGTTCACTTCATCCACAAACTTTCCGGCTTTGTCTACCAAGGTCAATGCTCCAATGCCATTTTGCTTCGCCACACGAAAGTCATCCGCACCAAAACTTGGCGCTATGTGTACAATGCCTGTACCATCTGT
>CANGXE010000167.1 GCA_947457525.1 Bacteroidota bacterium
ATTATCTTAAGCTATTCAGGATTTGTAATCCTGAATGACGTAAAAGTTGGATTTGAAATCCAACACAATAAATAGTGCATTTATTTTCTTTGGATTAAAAATCCTAATACTATTTAGTTCGGGATTGCAAATCCCGAACAGCAGGGGTATATCTAAAATTATTTGAATAAGGCTATGCGTCTTAAACATAAATTTAGAAGTGAAATTGTATGAACAAATGCGGATGAAGGTGTGCCTATTGAATACTCATGCGCTGCTCGCAAAACAACTTCACCACTAGTTTATCTACCGGCAAGTTGAGCATCGGTTCTTCAAGCAGTTGCGGCAAAGTGACCCAGCGAAAAGACTCCGCTTCTTGCCCTAGCGGCACTTCAAAGTCGAATGGCTTGGCAGCAATTGGAATGTTTCGCCATTGAGAGCTGCTGACTACATAGTAGATGCTGATGAGTTGGCTATGGTCATCGTAAAAGGACGGTTGAAAATAGTCGGTGGTGTAGAAGTGATCTTCAATCACCACGTCAATGCCTGTTTCTTCCATAAACTCGCGCTGCAAACCTTCTCGTGTGCCTTCGCCTAATTCTAAACCACCGCCCGGAAACTTGGTAGCACGGATACCGCTTTTGAATTGTTCATCAGCGACCAACACCTCGCCATATTCATTCACCATCAATCCATACACCCGAACATTAAATCGCTTTAGCATAGTTTCTTCTTAATATTTAAACCCAAGTCCGCTGCGTTTGCCCTCTTGAATCACGAACTCTTTGAGGTCTTCCATTGTCATCGTTTCGAGCATTTCTTTGGTGCGTTGTGCTTTGTCCATAGACGCCAAACGAAGGTTTTGGTTTTGAATAGCATCTACCACCAATTTGCGCACTTCGCGGGCATTGCCGAAGTATTTGTCGCGATAGACATAGAGCGATTCAATGTATTTCTGCATGTAGTCGTAGGCTTCGTCATCTAAGCGTATGTTCTCTGCTTTGAGCAGGGAAATGGCAATGCGGAAAAGTTCGGTTTCGGTGTAGTCATTGAAAGTAAACGTGCGGTCGAAGCGGGAGCGGAGCCCCGGGTTTGATTCCAAGAAGCGTTTCATCGGGTCAGTGTAGCCGGCTGCTATCACCGCAAAATCACCGCGATTATCTTCCATTCGTTTCAGCAAGGTTTCTATTGCTTCTCTACCAAAATCGTTCCCCTCGCCAAGTGCGTAAGCTTCGTCAATAAACAACACGCCACCTTTGGCTTCCTTAATGCGCTCATCGGTTTTGATGGCCGTCTGCCCAATGAACCCTGCTACCAATCCTTGGCGGTCTAGCTCGACCATGTGGCCGCGTTCGAGCAAGCCAAGCGCTTTAAATATCTTACCCATGATGCGCGCCACGGTGGTTTTGCCCGTGCCGGGATTACCGATAAACACCGTGTGTAAAGAGAATTTATTCAACACATCTTTGCCGATGTCATGATAAAAGCGCACCAATTTCACCAACTCGTTCACTTCGTTCTTGATGTTCGTGATGCCCACCAAACTGTTTAACTCATCCAGTGCGTTTTGCAATAGCTTTTCGTTGATAGTGATGTTGTATTTACGTTTGCCGCGCTGTTTAAACACTTGCTCTAAATCTTCTTTTTCGATAGAAGACAACACATCCCCATCCAACTCACGCAAGTCGGTGCGTTTCATCAGACGAAGGCCAAGGTTCATTTTGGCTTCGTCAATAATCGAAATCGCATAGCGGGCGTTGCCGAAGGTGCGGTCGCGGTTGCGGAAGCCTTCCATCAACTGCTCGCTTAAAAATGCTTGCGCCTCTTCGGTGAGGTGCACGTGTTTTTGTTTGGCATAGTGAATGGCGATAACGTGTAATTCGTCCGGCAAGTAATCTTCAAAATGGAAGTAATTGGCAAAGCGCGACTTCATGCCCGGGTTCGATTTCAAGAACACGTCCATCTCGTGCGGATAGCCCGCCACCATCACGGCAATGTCATCCGACCCATCGCTCATTTCTTTAATCAACACCTCAATAGCTTCTTTACCAAAGTCTTTGCTGTCGTCCGATTCTCTAGCTAAGGAATAAGCCTCGTCAATGAACAGAATGCCGCCCTTTGCTTCTTCAATCGCCTTCTTCACCCTCGGGGCCGTCTGGCCAATGTATTCGCCTATCAACTGCGAGCGATCTACCTCTTTCACGTGGCCTTTGCTCAAAAGTCCCATACTTTTGTAAATCTGCCCGAGCATTTTCACCACGGTAGTTTTACCTGTGCCGGGGTTTCCGGTAAACACGGAGTGCAAGTTGATGCGTTCGGAGTCTTTAAAGCCCCGCTCTTGACGCAGCTTGATAAAGTTGAGGTAATCAATGTGGTTGCGCACTTCTTTTTTCAATTCCTCCAACCCGGTTAACTCTTCCAGCTTCTTGATGTTGGTCTCCAGGTTTTCTACATCGGGCGCACCGGCATGGCTCAAATCCGTAGCGGCAATGTTGCCCGCTTTGGTGGTGTATTCCACTAGGCCTTCCTCGTCTTCCTCACCGGTGTTGAGGTGCAGCACGGCAATGACTGTATCCATAAAAAGTATCTCCAACCTATAGTTGGTGTCTTTCCACGTGCCGGGTACATCATTCCCCCAACCTTCGTTGAACAGAATAACCTCGCCTTCTTTTCCCGCATCTATCTTTCTAAATCGTTCAATCTTTGCTTTGAGCAAACCCGAAGCATTGTACCAGTTAAACACCACTTCGCAGTTCCACTCCGTAGGTATTCGGTTGATAAATTTAAACTCGGTGTAGAGATACTGTGTTTGTGTGCGGCTGATTTGGTTTAAGTAAAGCTTGTTTTCCTCGTTCACGGTATTGTAATCTCCGGTGTAGAAACGGATACTTTCAATGTCGAAAAACAAGTTAGAGTAGGGCGTCACCTTACCCACGTTTTCTACATAAAACCGCTTCGTACCAATCAACTCTCCGTCTATATATGCCTCCCAACTATATTCTCCTTTGGTCCAAAACGTGCCGGGGGCGGCCATTCCCCAACCCTTGTTAATGTAGACCACATTTTCGTCTAACCTGATTTTCCGCTTCTCGTCTTGGTTACACAGCTCACGTTTCTTGCCTTCTTCGTGCGCAAAAGCCTTGAGCGTGACGGTAGTTTCCCAGTCTTGCTCATCAAACATCTTGTTGTAAAAAGCTATTTCGGCAGAGATGTAAGCCGTTTCGCTTTGGTCATATACGCTCCGATATTCTCTGCTTCGGTTAGCTAGCCATTCATCACTCGCAAAAACACGGAGCGACTTGAATTTATAATTTTTGTAAGCCATAGTTTTCGTTTAATAGACAGTTTTCTTCACTGCTCGGTGGTATAAATAATTCTCCACTTTGCTACAAACGCCAAAATATAAATATGCGTTTATTGCTATGTGGCAAAATATGCACAATTGACAATTATTATTCCTTGACGAAAAGCACCGAAAGTATATTTTTGGAATTCTAAAGAAAAAAAGATGGTTCAAGTTAGTCAAAAAGAAGGTAAAGTCATTTTCGAAGTACAAGGTCTTCATAAACTTTGGGCACTCAAAGACAGCATTGAAGTCAGTCCGGAAAACATATTGGACGTGCATCAACAGTTTGCGAGCATCAACGGTTGGCGAGGATGGCGTGTACCCGGAACTCATATTCCTTATGTTATAACAGCTGGCACCTACTTCAAACGCGGGGAAAAACACTTTTGGGATGTGATGAATTGGGATAACACCATTGTGGTGGAACTTAAGAATGAAGCATATGACAAACTCATTGTTGAAGTTGCTTCTGCAGCCGCTACCATCAAAATGCTTGAATCGGTTAACTTGGTAAAAGTATAAGCCTTTTTGATGCAAGATTTCGACCAACTTTGGAACTACAATGAGCCAGCGGCCACTGCCGAAAATTTTTTGGCATTGTTAGCCAATTCAAGTATAGAGAAAGACAAAAACTATCACTTAGAGTTGCTCAGCCAAGTAGCCAGAACCTACAGTCTGCGTAGCTTGTTTGCCGAAGCGCACCAATATTTAAGTCAGATTGAACCATTTTTGGAGGATAAACCGACAGTTTTTGCCATTCGCTACCATCTCGAAAAAGGAAGAACCTACAATTCCGCCAAAGAAAAGGAACTCGCCAAGCCACATTTCGAAAAGGCCGAACAATTGGCGCTAGCTGTGGGTGAAGATGCCTATGCATTGGATGCGTTGCACATGCTTGCGATTGCTCATGTGCCGCCTTTGAGCATTCAGTATAATGAAAAGGCCTTATTGCTCGCGCAAAAATCAGGAAATGTGCAAGCGCAGAAATGGCAAGGAGCCTTGTACAACAACCTCGGTTGGGATTATTTTGACCTTGGGCAGTATGAAGACGCCTTGCAAATTTTCCTGCAAGCACTAAAATGGCGAGAGGAGCAACAATCCGCTCCGGAGTTTTTCTTGTCTAAATGGTGTGTGGCGCGAACGCTCCGCGCACTCAACCGCCTAGAGGAAGCCATCAAAATACAACTAGCCTTGATGGAGGAAATGCTTGAACTCGGTCAACCGGATGGCTATGTTTACGAAGAGCTAGGAGAGTTGTACATACTTAAAAATGAACCTATTCACAAAATGTACTTCCAATTTACTTTAAACGAGTTGGGGCAAAATCCTTACTTGCTAATAAACGAAGCCGCTCGCATCAACCGTTGGAA
>CANGXE010000168.1 GCA_947457525.1 Bacteroidota bacterium
ATGAAACGCTTCGCCAAACCCGAAGAAGTAGCCAATGCTGTTGCTTTTTTGGCATCTCCAAGCGCTTCTTACATCACAGGGATAAATATTCCGGTAGATGGAGGCAGAACAGGTAGTTTATAGCCTTATTATCACCTGATTAGCTTTTTCGGAAAAATTTCTCGTAAAAAATAATTAACTTTTAATATATTGATTATCAGTTAATTAACTAATTTGTTTAACATTTTTAAAAAAAGATTAAACAAATTTACAACTCGCTGTGTTTTAACTACATTCTTTACACAAAACAAAAAAATCAAAACATGAAAAAAGTATTTTTGGCTTTCGCCCCGGTAATGATGATTGCCGCAATTATGACCACTTCTTCTTGCAAAAAAGACGAAGCAACTTTCGCAAACGTATTGGTAGCTCACGCTTCACCTGATGCACCAGGCGTTGATTTATTAATCGACAATTCAAAAGTAAACTCAGCTGCGCTTACTTTTCCTGCAAACACTGGCTACTTGCAAGTAGAAACAGGAACTCGTAACGTAAAAGTAAACGTAACCGGCACTTCAACTACAGTAATTAACGCTGACCTTGCTTTGGAAGAAGGTAAGAACTATTCTGTATTTGCAGTAAACGCAGTAGCCAACATCGAGCCACTAGTATTGGTTGATGATTTAACAGCTCCTGCTTCTGGTAAAGCACACGTACGTTTCGTACACTTGTCACCAGATGCTCCAGCAGTTGATGTAGCTTTAGATGGTGGTGCTGTAGTATTTGGTAATAAAGCATTCAAAGGTTCAACAGCTTTCACTCCACTTGATGCAGGTGCATACGATTTAGAAGTACGTGTAGCCGGCACAACTACTGTAGCTCTAGATTTACCTTCTATCACTTTACAAGCTGGTAAAATCTACACGGTGTTTGCTAAAGGTTTCTTAGCAGGAACTGGTGCTCAAGAACTTGGTGCAGAAATTATCGTAAATAAGTAATCTATTACTTTTTCATGCCTAAGCCACTCTGCGCATTGCAGGGTGGCTTTCTTTATTTACTCCAATTCCATGCTGTTTCCACATCCGGTGCGTTACTATCTTTTTGTCTAATTTACAAGTATCGCAAAAAGCATTTTTAGTTTCACCTGACTAAACTAAAAAAACCATGTCCAGCAACAAAAAAACAGCCTTAATGGCTACCGTCATTTTAGGCATCTTCTTCTTTATTTTTGGGTTTGTTACCTGGCTAAATTCTACCTTAATCCCCTATCTCAAAATTGCTTGCGAGTTAACCACTTTCCAATCGCAGTTAGTAGCCTTTGCTTTTTACATTTCCTATTTCGTAGTGGCGCTTCCTTCTTCGATTATTTTAGAGAAAACCGGTTTTAAAAAAGGAATGATGTTGGGTTTACTAGTTATGGCCGTTGGCGCATTTCTTTTTATCCCAGCTGCGCAAACACGAACGTATTATTTGTTTTTAGCTGGATTGTTTGTCATTGGTACTGGACTTTCACTATTACAAACCGCTTCAAATCCCTACATCACTATTGCAGGTCCCATCGAAAGTGCTGCCCGCAGAATTAGTATTATGGGAATTTGCAACAAAGTAGCCGGTGTGTTAGCTCCTGTCATCATGGGCGCTGTGATTTTGGCCGATGCCGGCACCTTGGAAAATGATTTAAAAACACTGGATGATGCGGCAAGAATTATGCGACTAAATGAACTAGCCGGTCGAGTAATATTACCTTACACCATCATGGGTGTTTCACTCATCGTTCTAGCATTGCTGGTTTATTTTTCTCCGCTTCCCAACATCGAACAACAAGAAGAATCCGTAGATGAAAATGCAAGTACCGGCAAATCGAGTGTGCTGCAATTTCCTAACTTGACTTTTGGTGTCATCGCCTTGTTTCTTTATGTGGGTGTTGAAGTAATGGCAGGAGATACCATCAGCACGTTTGGGCAATCGCAAGGCATCAGTTTAGACGATGCAAAAAACTTTGGTGCTTACACGCTTTCCGCTATGGTGATTGGCTATATATTAGGTATTTTACTTATACCAAAATTTATCTCTCAGTCTAAAGCATTGGCAACATCGGCTGTTGTTGGAGTTTTATTTTCATTGGCAGCGGTGTTTAGCAGTGGCTACACTGCTGTACTTTTTATTGCCCTTTTAGGTCTAGCGAATGCACTGATGTGGCCGGCTATATGGCCTTTAGCCATAGATGGGTTAGGTAAATTTACCAAGACAGGTTCTGCATTACTTATTATGGCGATTGCGGGAGGAGCTATCCTTCCGCTCATTTGGGGCAAGTTGGCAGATTTGCCTACAGTTGGACATCAACAAGCCTATTTAATCATGGTGCCCTGTTATTTGTTTATACTTTGGTATAGTATAAATGTGAAAAGTCTAACCAAAGTAAAATAGTTTGTAACATTCATGTGGGTTAATCGTTAAAGAAAGAACAAATATCATTATGAAAATCATTCAGTATGTATACCATAAAAAAGAACCACAAAAACCTCCCACTAATGAGCAGTTTGATTTGGCTTTAGTATTTGGCGACAGATATATATTAGCCGATGAAGCATTTATGAACTCAATTAAGTTGAGCATTAACGCTGAAACTTGGCTCATGGCTTCAACTTCCGGAGAAATTGCCGGTAGCGAAGTACACGATGAAACTGTTGTAGCTACACTTATAAAATTCAACAAAACAAAACTGCGTACAGCTATTGTCAATATTAATGATGTGTCAGACAGTTTTGAAGCAGGAAAGAATTTGATTAATCAATTAATAGACGAAAACCCTTGTCACATATTTGTCTTAAGTGATGGCACAAAAGTAAATGGTAGTGAGTTAGCTAATGGCATGAATTCAGTACTCCCCGAAGGTGTGGCTATTACAGGTGGATTGGCGGGTGATGCTGATCGTTTTCAAGAAACAATAGTAAGTTTAAACGATGATTGTCGGTCTGGCAATATTGCTGCGGTAGCATTTTATGGATCAAATTTGCGTATAGGTCATGGTAGCAAAGGAGGTTGGGACTCTTTTGGTCCCGACAGAAAAATCACAAAAGCATCTGCTAATGTTTTGTATGAACTAGACGGCAAATCAGCGCTCCAACTTTATAAAGAATATCTTGGTGAGCTTGCCAACGATTTGCCTAGCACTGCATTACTTTTCCCGCTTGCCCTGCGTAGTCGAAAGGACAGCCAACCATTAGTTCGAACCATTCTAGGAATTAACGAAGTTGAACAAAGCATGACTTTTGCGGGTGATATGCCTATTGGTAGCTATGCGCGGCTAATGCGCGCCAATTTCGATCGATTGATTGATGCTGCATCTGTAGCTGCTAATGACACCTTATCTCAAGTTGAAAATCAGCAAACAGAATTAGCTATACTTATCAGTTGTGTTGGCAGAAAATTAGTACTTAATCAAAGAGTTGACGAAGAAGTGGAAAGCGTACGCCATATATTAGGAAAAGAAGCTGTAATTACAGGATTTTACTCCTATGGTGAAATTTCTCCCTTAGCTAAATCTATGAAATGCGAACTACACAACCAAACAATGACCATTACTACCTTAAGTGAAACATGAGTAACAAAGAACTCAATAAACTTTTACTAAAACAAATTTTTAAAAAGGTAGGTGGAATAGAACAAATTCCTGCGGATTTAAGACCGTTGCTAGAAGTTATAAGTCAAAGCTACGATCACTACGAGCGAGAACGTTTATTAACAGAACGTTCTATGGATTTAAGTTCGAAAGAATTAATGGAGGCAAATGAAAAAATGTCAGCACAAACTAAGCAACTTCAAAAATCAAACGATGAACTAAAGCAGTTTGGCTATGCCGTATCACATGACTTAAAGGAACCATTACGTACCATTGCCGGATATATTCAACTAATTGAGCTGCGCACTAAAGAACAGTTAACTGACGAAACTCGTGAATTTATGCAATTTGCAGTTTCCGGTGTTAAACAAATGAAGAAGATGCTAGAGGCCATGCTACAATATGCACAAGTGGATGGCATGATGAGCTCAAAAGTGCCTATCAATTTAAATGTAGTTATAGATATAGTAAAATCAAATACCCGCGAATCACTAATCAGCAGCAATGCTTGTTTTAATTATCCAACTAATTTGCCATTTGTGAATGGATACGAAACTCAATTAGTTTTATTGTTTCAAAATATTTTGAGCAACTCTATAAAATTCAGAAGCACACAACCATTGCAAATCGATTTGACTTATCGAACACTTAATAAAAATCACTTGTTCAGTTTTCAAGATAACGGAATAGGAATCCCGGAAAAAGAACACGATAGAGTTTTTAATCTATTTAAGCGGGTTCATAACAACTTGGATTATGAAGGCATAGGAATGGGGTTAAGTATTTGTAAGAAAATAATCGAAAACCATGGAGGTGAAATGTGGATAGAAAAGACGCCTAATAATAGCGGGTGTCTTATTTATTTTAGCCTTCCTTGTTTCAACCAATAAGAGGGGATTGTTTAGGCAATCAAAACTAAAAATAGTCATTCTAAAAAGTATTTAGGCTCTTAAGTTATTTTTTCATTTTCCCTAATCTCAACTTTAAGGAAATTGCACTCCTTTTATCATTAGAAACATAAATTCGCAATTCATCAA
>CANGXE010000169.1 GCA_947457525.1 Bacteroidota bacterium
GTGCTCGGCACCCATAGGTCAACGGGCAATGTAGTAGTAGAACTAGACACCAAATGGATGTATTGATTATTGTAAGATAAACCGGCTTTGATGCTCGAAGTTTTATCTACTTTGAAACGCATAGCCAAGCGGGGCTCTACCCCCCAATAGGTGGCAATATTTTCTCCGGGCTTATAGTTAGAAGTGTCAATAGCTCGACCATCTTGAAAATTGATTTTGCTGAATGGTCCCACAAAGTTGAACATAGAACCGCGCAAACCAATATTGATTTTTAACCAACGCGTAGCTTCAAAATCATCTAGGAAATAAATGGCTGTTTCGTGAGCGTATTTGTTGTTTTGGTTCGTGGTTTGAAAGTCAGTACTTCCTGCATTTCCGGTGGCTTGATAAGGCGTAAAAATGTGGTAGTTGTACTGCGCTCCAAACTGCATCATGTGACCAAGAATAGGCGAATAATCAAAATCCATTTTGCCCGTAAACTCACGCACTTTACTGTTCAACTCAAAGGTAATATCTTGGAACTTTGTGTTCGCTTTGAAACCAAAATCATTGTAGATGAACATGGTGTTCAAAAACAATTTATCGTTGAACAAGTGGTTCCAACGCATAGTGGCGGTGGCGTTTCCCCAAGGGAAATTTAACTGAAAATTGCCGCCCGGATCGCGGAAGTTAAACACATCGCGACCAAAATAGCCGCTCAGGTACAAGCGATCGCGGTCGCTAATGCGGTAGTTTATCTTGGCGTTGATGTCATAGAAATAATATTCATTACCGGCAAATTCGCCATCACCGATTCTAGGTAAAATAGGTTTTAGCAAAAGGTCAATGTAAGTTCTGCGCGCGCTGATAATAAACGAAGCTTTATCTTTCACAATAGGGCCTTGTATCGTTAACCGAGAAGAAATCAATCCCAATCCGCCTTCCACGTTGAATTTCTTCATGTTGCCCTCTTTCATGCTCACATCTACCACTGAAGAAATACGTCCGCCATAGTTGGCCGGCATTCCGCCTTTCACCACCGTTGTTCCTTTTACTGCATCTGAGTTAAACACGGAGAAAAAACCAAACAAGTGACCGGTGTTGTACACCACGGCATCATCCAACAAAACTAAATTTTGATCAGGTCCTCCTCCGCGCACATAAAAACCAGAGTTTCCTTCCCCTGCCGCTTGAATGCCGGGAAGCAATTGAAGCGTTTTCAATACATCTACTTCACCCAAAAGTGCCGGCAATGATTTTGATACTTCTACTTTAATTTCTTGCTTGCCCATGTCAGTGCTTTCCACATTGGCATCTCTTCGCTCGCTGGTCACCACCACTTCTTGCGCTTCCACAGCCACGTTGCCCATTTCTATATTCATGCGCTCGTCTTTAGTCAAGTCAATTTTACGCTCGATGGTAGAAAAACCAACATAAGATATTTTCAACGTGTAAGAGCCGGCAGGTAGTGAAAGCGAATAAAATCCATACTCATTAGTGTTTGCTCCTTTACCCAACTCTACAACATAGACTGAAGCGGACATCAAACTTTCCCCATTAGCCGCATCTTTAATATAGCCACTCACCGTAAACTTCCCCTGAGCAAAAATGGTGAAAGAGAAAACGAGCATCACTACACTTGTGAGCAAAAATTTATAGCTATTTTTCATGGATAGTGGAAAAAATTAAGGCCAACGAAAATAGCATTTAACCAAGTTTTACGCTAAATGGTTTGTATTTATTTGTAGGAAAATTGGTTAAATAAATATGAAGTGGAAAAATATTCACCTAAAGCGTAATGCCATCTACTTTCTGATATATGTTTAACCGATGTTTATAGTTTTGCAGTATGAATAAAACGGTTGCTGAAATTGAAGATGAAATTGTAGAAAGCTTTGAGCTGTTTGATGACCAGATGGACAAGTATGAACATATCATTGACCTTGGCAAAAAACTTCCTCCGCTAGATGAGCAATTCAAGACTGATGATTTCATGGTAAAAGGTTGCCAAAGCAAAGTTTGGTTGCGGGCTACTAAACAAGGTGACAGAATTGTGTTTGAAGCCGACTCCAATACTGCCATTACTAAAGGAATTGTGGCATTGCTTGTTAGTGTCTACACTAACCAAACAGCAGAAACAATTCTGAACTCCCCGCTCACCTTTATTGACCGCATTGACCTTCGTACTCATCTTTCTTCGCAGCGCTCTAATGGCCTGACGGCCATGTTGCAAAAGATGAAAGCTTACGCGGCTATGTTGGCCTAAAATAAAAGCGCCACTCCGATATGGAATGGCGCTAGTACTATGTCATGATTAACTTAGAAAGTCACCTGTGCTCGAGCGAAGAATTGTGCGCCCATGATTGGAGTGCCCGGGAAACTTTGCCACTGATAATTGGTTACGTTATTAACGTTAATAGACAACATTAAGTTCTTATAGAAATTTGGCCTGTAGCTAACGCGAGCATCTAATAAGTAGGCCGGCTTTACATCGCCATTGTAGATAGAAGAATTCGCCTCGTAAGCATTTTGATATCTAAAATTAAACCCATAGCCAAAGCCTACTTTTTTAATTAAATGATCAAATGATGCCGAAGCTTTAAGGCGTGGCGCGTTTAATGAAATAGTTTCGCCTGAACTCAATCTAATCTGGTCTTTATCTACCCAAGAGAATGAACCGCCAGCACTAATGTTGTGAGCTGCGTCATCATAAATGTTGTATTGAAACCCAAAATCAAGACCAAACACATCGAGACGACCTAAATTTTTGTAGGTCAAAATATAATCAGACCCTACCAAACCGCTATCGTTTGGTGTAATAGTTCCCATCGGAAATTGGTAAGTCAACACTACGAACTCATCCCAAACACTTCCGGCTATTGGTGCAACAATGGAAGCATTTTGAAGCGAAGGATTACCATCTAAAAGCGGTACCAAGGTGCTGTTAATAGCTCCACCATTAGCATACAAGTTTTGATATAATCGACCGGTGGTATCAAAATCACCCAAATAGGATTGATGATCGAGCATCACCGCTCCCGAAGCGGATAGCAGTGGGCTTACATACTGACTAATTCTTGTCCAATAGGCATCAAATTGTATTGACAATTTATTGAACAAAAGTCCTTTATAACCCAACTCCAAAGTTTGAGTATATGAATTATTGATTCGGGCTAAATCTTTAAAATTAGCTACATTTTGTTTGCTGCCGGCCAAATCTTTAGTAGTAGCAAAGTTGGCATAGTCTATAGAAATTTGCTCTGCATTTTCTACGGAGCCGCCTTCCCCACGAATACCACTGAATACTTGATTAACCAAACCTGTAGCAATTAACTCAGATGTAGATCCACCACCCAACGCTCCGGCAAATGTATTGATAACTGAACGCGTTAAGGAGTCGAAAGTAGGAGCATTTAAGCTGTTGTCGCCAAACGTCACCCATTGTCCGGATGGTGAGTTCCAAGGAGCAGTTTTAAACTGCACATTTCCATTGGCATCATAGTTATACTGCCATCCATAAGGGTTTCCAATGCCCCGAATATTTATACCGTTCGGAATTAAACCGTTCGATAAATCAAGGAATTGATTAAGCGTATTAGGTGAGTCGAAAGCACGGTTGTATGTCAAACGAATAGAGTGAGCCACGTGTGGCTTGAAGACCACGGCCGCACGCGGACTGGCTGCCACTTTTTTAATTATACTATTATAATCTGCTCTAAATGCTGCCACAAATTTCAACCAATGCAACGGTTCATATTCGCCTTGCAAATAACCACCGGCTTGAATCATGTTATCGCGATTCTCGAAACGCCCATTGATACTTCCTTCGGTGTTAGGTATAGTAGCTAAAACATCAACACCATAAATAAATCCCAATTTCTCAATCGGATTCCAAGAATGTTGAACTTGTACGGTGTGTAATTGAGACTTATCAATCAACTTCTGAACTTGGTAAGGATTTTTAGGATTTGATGCATCATAATCATTACGAGCAGAAGCTGATAACTGCGGTATCAAGAAGGTGTTGCCTGCATTACTACTATTGATGAAGTACTGAACATATAGATTTTTCCAACGGAATCTGGTTTGAAAATACCAATAAATCCAACTTCCACTAGATCCTCCCGCACTTGCTGCACCCAATCCGGTCAACTCAATGTTTCTGGCCGATGCTAATCCTCCATTAAGCGTGATAGTAATATCGTTAATAGGCCGTATATCTATACGTGCATCCGCTGCATATTTTTGAATATTAAAATCTTTTTTGAAGCGTTGAATATCCAACTCCGGCACCATAGTCGTATTGCCCAATGAGTCCGTTACTTGCACAAATCGTACGGTATCAGGTTTAAAAATCTGTCCGTTAGCTACGCTACCAAACACCACACTATCTCCATCAAAAGGTTCGCGAGGGTCATAATTGGGGTAATCTCTACCTTGAAAATAGCTACCCGAAATCTTGTAACCAAACTTGCCATCCCAAAGTTTACCCGAGTGACGAAACTCAGGATTGATGATATTTCCCGACACGCGTTTGCCGCCTTCAAACTGACGGTAAGATTTATCCAATACCGTGAAACCACTAGTCA
>CANGXE010000170.1 GCA_947457525.1 Bacteroidota bacterium
AGAGTACGGAACGGATTATGATGCCGTTGTTGTAGCTGTAAATCATGAGGGATTTTCAGATTTAGATGATGCGTTTTTTGCTAAAATTTTAAAACCGGATGGAATCATCGTAGATGTAAAAGGTGATTTACGGAACAAAGTAAAACAATTTAGTTACTGGAGTTTATAATACGATAATGAAAAAAATATTAATCACCGGGGGAGCCGGTTTTATTGGTTCACATGTGGTTCGTTTGTTTGTTAACAAGTATCCAAATAAGCAGATTGTCAATTTAGATAAATTGACATATGCTGGGAATTTACAAAATCTAATTGATGTAGAACACCAGCCCAATTACAAGTTTATTAAAGGAGATATTACAGATGCTACATTTATAAACGGACTATTTGAGGCAGAACTATTTGATGCTGTGCTTCATCTTGCTGCCGAAAGCCATGTGGATCGGTCTATTACTAATCCATTGGAGTTTGTAATGACAAACGTAATCGGAACTGTCAATTTGCTTAATGCTGCCAAGCAAATTTGGGGTTGCAATAAAGATAAAGTTACGCCAACTGATAAGCGTTTTTATCATGTTTCTACAGATGAGGTCTATGGTTCTCTTGGTGATGAAGGACTGTTTACTGAAACAACTTCATACGACCCACATAGTCCTTATTCTGCATCAAAAGCAAGTAGTGACCATTTTGTAAGAGCTTATTTTGACACTTACAATATGCCATGCGTTATCTCCAACTGCTCTAATAATTATGGACCCAATCACTTTCCTGAGAAATTAATTCCACTTTGCATCAACAATATCAAGAACAACAAACCATTGCCAATTTATGGGAAAGGAGAAAATATTCGCGATTGGTTGTATGTCGAAGATCATGCTTCAGCTATTGACGTTATTTTTCATCAAGCAAAAAATGGAACAACTTATAACATAGGTGGCCATAACGAATGGACAAATATTGCTGTAATACGTTTGTTATGTCAGATTATGGATAGTAAATTAAATCGTCCGGTAGGTACCAGTGAGCAACTTATCACTTTCGTAAAAGATCGTGCCGGACACGATTTGCGTTACGCCATAGACTCTTCCAAACTTCAAACTGAATTAGGTTGGAAGCCATCTTTGCAATTTGAAGAAGGACTGGCTAAGACAGTTGATTGGTATTTAGCTAATGAAGAATGGTTAGCCTCTGTCACTTCCGGTGATTACAAGAATTATTACGATAATCAATACGTTAATCGATAGTTCATGTACAACACGCAATACCATCAACACGATATCAGTGACTCAAGTTTTTTAATAACTGGTGGAGCCGGGTTTATTGGCTCTAATATTGTTGAGTATTTGCTAAAGTATGGCGCAAAGAAAGTTCGTGTAATCGATAATTTATCTACTGGACGCATCTCGAATATTGAACCATTTTTTAGTGATCCGGCTTTTGAATTTATAGAGGCAGATATTCGCGACTTAGATGTTTGCAGAGCAGTATGCTTAGACATAGATTATGTTTCGCATCAAGCTGCGCTAGGTTCTGTACCTCGATCAATTAAAGAACCTGAAAACACAAATGCAGTAAACGTTTCAGGCTTTCTAAATATGTTGATTGCTGCAAAAGATAGCCACGTAAAAATGTTTGTTTTTGCATCTTCTTCATCTGTTTATGGGGATGAGAAATCTCTGCCCAAAGTTGAAACTAAAATAGGTAATCCGCTTTCGCCTTACGCTGTAAGTAAATATACTAATGAACTATACGCAAAAGTATTTCAAAGTACGTATGGATTGAATGTTATAGGCTTACGTTACTTCAATATTTTTGGGCCTAAGCAAGATCCCAATGGACAATACGCTGCAGTAATTCCTCTATTTGTTTCCAAAATAATGGGTAAAACCGAAGTTTTTATTGATGGAGATGGAGAACAAACTCGTGATTTTACTTTTGTTGAGAATGCAGTGCAAGCAAATGTTTTAGCGATGTTAGCTAACCCTAAAAGCATAGTTGCGGATATTTTTAACATAGCGGTAGGAGAAAGTTTTTCAGTTAATCAACTTTATCATGCTATACAAAATCAGTTGAACAGCTCACATCAACCCACTTATCGCGAAACTAGAGCCGGTGATATTCGCAATTCGTTAGCAGATATTTCAAAAGCAAAAACAGTATTGGGCTATAATCCAAAGTTTAATTTTGATAAAGGTCTTGCTATCACAGTGGACTATTTTAAGCAACTATACAGCTAATTACATTTGTCTTATCTAACTTTTTTACTTTAACTATTTTAGTCACAATGTTCGAAAAACTCAAAGAATTATTTGGTGGCAAGAAAGAAGTTTTACCTCTATTAGAAGATTATGGATGGCTAGCCGTTGATATTCACTCACATTTAATACCTGGGATTGATGATGGTTCAACCGATTTAGAAACCTCATTACGCATGTTAGAGGCTTATGCTAAGTTGGGGTTCAAAAAAATCATTACATCACCTCATGTGGTTTCTGATGGTTATAATAATTCATCATCTACAATTCTTGCCGGTAGGGATAAGGTTATCGCTGCAGCAAAGGAAAGATGCATAGATATTAAGTTTGATGCCATAGCTGAATATTATTTGGATGAAACGATTGTGCCCAAGATTGCTGCTAAAGATTTACTGACATTCGGTAATAATTATATTCTTATAGAATTATCCTATCAGCAAAAAGCAAATAACATTTTTGATTTGATTTATAAGCTCCAAGTGGCCGGTTACAAAGTAGTGTTGGCTCACCCTGAGAGATATCCATTTTACTATGAAAAAGATTTCACTAGTTATCAAGCATTGAAAGACCGTAGTGTATTGTTTCAGTTAAATATTGGTTCATTGAGTGGTAAGTATGGCAAGCCCGCTAAGCAAATTGCAGAAAGATTGATTGACGACAATATGATAGATTTTCTCGGTTCAGACTTACATCGTCTTACCCAATTTGATAATCTTGCAGATTGCTTACAGTCCAAGCATTTGATTAAGTTAATGATGAGCAATAAATTATTAAATAAAAATGTATTATAATATATGCCTTTTATCCAGACAGAGTTTAGTGGATTGATTGTTTTTGAACCTACTGTTTTTGCCGACAGTAGAGGCTATTTCTTCGAGAGTTACAGCAAGCAATTGTTTGCCACTGCAGGGATTAACGCAAATTTTTTGCAAGATAATGAATCGAAATCGAATTATGGTGTGCTACGTGGTTTGCATTATCAAAGAAATCCGAAAGCACAAGCAAAATTGGTGCGAGTAGTGGAAGGTGAAGTGTTGGATGTGGTGGTAGATATTCGTGTAAATTCACCAACGTTTGGGAGGTATTTTTCAATTCGATTGAGTGCAGAAAATAAAAAACAACTATTCATTCCTCATGGCTTTGCGCACGGTTTTGCAGTGTTAAGTGATACTTGCGTATTTCAATATAAGTGCGACCAGTATTACAGCAAAGAAGATGAGGGGGGTATATTTTACAACGATTCAACACTTGGAATTGATTGGGAAATTGATTTGAGTCAAGCCGTGGTTTCTGATAAAGATAAAGCACAACCTACCTTTGGGGATCATATCAGTAATTTTTAATACATAATCAATGTCAACAATACTAGTAACGGGTGCAAATGGTCAGCTCGGAAGCGAAATTAGGTTTTTGGCTGAAAGAAATGATGAGTTTAGTTTCAAGTTTTTAGAACGAAACGAATTAAGCATTACGGATGAAGTTGCTGTCAATCATTTTTTTCAAGCTCATCATTTTGATTACCTTATTCATTGTGCAGCTTATACGGCTGTAGATAAAGCTGAATCTGAACAAGAATTAGCTTACTTAGTGAACAAGACTGCAGTGGTAAATTTAGCAAAAGCCTGTAAGTTGAATAACATAAAAATGGTTCATATTAGTACCGATTTTGTGTTTGACGGCACTAGCAGCATTCCACTTATTGAAGAAAGTAAGACAAATCCATTGTCTGTTTATGGAGCAAGTAAACTAGCCGGAGAAGAAGCTGCTTCAGCGGTAAATGAAGATTTACTCATCATACGCACCAGTTGGTTGTATTCCACCTTTGGTAACAATTTTGTGAAAACCATTATTCGGTTATGTAAGGAACGAGATAAGTTAAATATAATTTTTGACCAGGTTGGCACACCGACTTATGCCCGGGATTTAGCTACTGCTATTTTGACAATCATACAAACCAATCAATGGCAATCGGGTATCTATCATTATAGTAATGAAGGTGTGGCCAGTTGGTATGATTTCGCAGTTGAGATCAAAGAAATTTGTGGTTTGACTACAACTATTTTACCTATAGAAACTTCAGAATATCCAACACCTGCTACACGACCAAAGTATAGTGTGTTGAACAAGAAAAAAATAAAGAAAACATTTGGACTAAACATTCCTTATTGGCGAGATAGTTTGCAAACATGCGTTGCAGAGTTAAATAAACAATGAATTACGGAAGTATAGATATTGCGTTACTTGTGCAGATAGCCCACCTAGCCGGTGATGCAATAATGGAGATTTATAACACTGAATTTTCTGTTGAAC